>JANMVY010000842.1:0-9079 GCA_031393535.1 Actinomycetes bacterium
ACTCGGGCCCGCCTTCGCCCCAGTCGCGACGCTTCCACTCGCGCAACGTGAAGGTGTGAAAGCCGTTCTCGTCGCGGTGATCGTCGAGCCGCAGCGGCAGTTGCCAACACACGTCAGGCTTCCAGTCGAGCGGTCGTTCGCCGTGGCGGAGTGCTGCACGATGCAACGCGCACCCGGGTCCGCCCTCGAAGCCAGGACGATTCAGGAATATGCACGCGTCATCGATCAACCGGCTCACCGTTTCGCCTTCATCGTTCTTGGTGATCGGGCCACCGAGGGCTTTGGCGGCGCGTTGGAACTGCCAATCTTGGGGCTCGAGCCGCTTCACGTACTTCCGCACACGCTTCACGTCGTCGTCACTGCTGAAGTGTGCGCCGTACGAGCAACATCCTTGTTCGAGCTCGGCGGCCGGACCGTCGAGCACGCCTTCGCACCCCGCCCCGAAGACGCAGGTCCAATTCGAGGTGAGAAACGTGACGTCGAAAACGTACGTGTCACCATCGTCGTCCTCGAACGAGACCCACTCATGCATCCGAGGCACGTTAGCGGGTGACGCAGTGCGCGACGCGCTGCGCGATGATGCGGTCATGCGGCGCCGCACACGCACGGATCGCAACCCGCTCGTCGTCGCTCTGGTGAAGGCGCTCGCGCCCGATCGTGTCGACGATCGACCGCTCGCGCGACGCCTGTTCGCGCGTGATGCCTCGGTTATCACCGGCGGGCACACGGGTGTTGTGTGTCACCCGACGACCGCCGCGGAGGTGCAGGCGTGCGTGCGCATCGCGCGCGCCCACGGACGCGCGATCGTCGCCCGCGGATCGGGCACTGGCCTCGCGGGTGGCGCAGTGCCGTGCAACGAACCCGTCGTGGTCGTCACCACCAAGATGAACCGCATCATCGACATCGACATCGCGAATCGCATCGCGTGGGTCGAACCGGGCGTCGTGAACCTGGACCTCACCCGCGCCCTCGTGCCGCACGGCTTCCACTTCGCACCCGATCCGTCGAGTCAACAATCGTGCTCGATCGGCGGCAACGTCGCCAACAACTCCGGCGGTCCGCACTGCCTTGCCTACGGGGTCACCAGCGCACACGTGCTCGCGGTCGAAGTAGTGCTCGCCGACGCGTCGATCGTCATGCTCGGAGACGTGTCGGCCGAGCCAATCGGCTACGACCTCCGTGGCGTGTTCGTCGGGAGCGAAGGCACAATGGGAATCGCGACGCGGATCGCGGTGCGACTCACTCCGAACCCACCCGCGGTGCGCACTCTGCTCCTTGATTTCGTGACGGTCCGCGACGCCGCAGCGGCGGTCAGCGGCATCATCGCCGCCGGAGTGGTTCCCGCCGCGATCGAGATGATGGACGCCGCGATCACGCGCGCCGTCGAGCAATACGTGGGCGCGGGCTACCCGGTCGACGCGGCAGCTGTGCTCCTCGTCGAGATCGACGGCTTGCCCGGCGGGGTCGCGGCCGAGAGCGCGATCGTCGAACGGGTGGGCCGTGAGAACAACGCGCGGACAATTCGGGTTGCGGCGAACGAGGTCGAGCGGGCACTGCTGTGGAAGGGCCGCAAGAACGCGTTCGGCGCCATCGCACGTATCAAGCCGAACTACTACTTACACGACACCGTCATCCCCCGCACCAAACTTGTCGAGGTGCTCGAGCAGGTGTACGAGATCGCGGCACGCCACGATCTTCTGGTGATGAACGTCTTTCACGCGGGCGACGGCAACCTGCACCCGCTGCTCGTGTACGACGCACGAGAGCCCGGGATCATCGAACGAGTGCACGGGGCGGGCGCGGAGATCGTGGCCGTGTCGCTTGCCGCGGGTGGTGTCCTGTCCGGTGAACACGGGGTTGGGCTCGAGAAGCGCAAGTTCATGACCAAGCAGTTCTCTGCCGACGACCTCGATCATCAGAATCGCGCGCGCCGCGCGTTCGATCCCGACAACGTCATGAATCCCGGCAAGGTGCTGCCGAGTGGCGCGAGCTGTGGGGACGTCCAACACCTCGACGCGATGCCCGAGGGCGCATGGGTCTGAGTCGTACGCTCGCGGACTTCGCCGATGAGGTCGGCGCGGTCGGCGCGGGCCCAGTGTGCGTGCGAGGGGGCGCGACGCAATGGGACATCGGCGGTTCGCCCGACCACGGTGTCCGTGAAGTGCCGGCACCGTCGGGGATCGTCGCGTTCCAGCCGGCTGAGATGACGGTGCGCGTGGGCGCGGGAACCACCGTCGACGAACTGCACGACATCCTGGCCCGGCAACGTCAGACCACGGTGCTGCCGGCCGCGCAAGGGGCCACCGTCGGCGGACTGGTCGTGGTGGGCCGAAACGGGGTGCGTTCGCTGCGCCACGGGCCGGTGCGCGACGTGTTGCTGCAGGCACGGTACGTGTCGGCCGACGGGTGCCTCGTCACTGCGGGCGGGCCAACGGTGAAGAACGTGACCGGTTTCGACCTGTGTCGACTGCTCGTCGGCTCGCTGGGCACCCTTGGCCTGCTGGGTGAGCTGATCTTGCGTACACGACCACTTCCCGAGGCGCAGGTGTGGCTCGTTGGCGAAGCCGATCCGTGGGTGTTGGTCGGCCGGCTCTATCGCCCGGCGTGCGTGCTTTCGGATGGTCGCACCACCTGGGTTCAGCTCGAGGGCTACCGCGACGATGTTGCCGCGCAGGCCGCGGTCTGCCGCGCCGTCGGCCTGGTCGAAGGAGCAGGGCCGCCGATGCTGCCGGTGCACCGGCACGCGGGCAGACCGGTCGACACCACCACGTTCGCGGCGCGTCATCCCGAGGCCGGAGGTTTCATCGCCGAGATCGGCGTGGGTGTCGTGCACACCACTCATGCGGTGACCCGACGGCCGGTTCCCACCGGGGTCGCTGCACTCCAGCGGCGCCTGCGCGTCGAGTTCGACCCCACCTCGCGCCTCAACCCCGGGCGCGACCCGCTTGCGGTGTAGAACGGTTTCGCCATGGATCTCCGCATCGACGACACCGAACTGGCGAGCTGCGTCTCGTGTGGTCTCTGCCTCGCGCACTGCCCGACCTATCGCGTAACGGGTCTCGAACTTCTTTCGCCACGGGGGCGCATCTCTGCAATGCGTGCGGTGCAGCACGACAACGCACCGGTCGACGACGATTTTCTCCACTCCATGGACACCTGCGTGCAGTGCCGCGGGTGCGAAACTGCGTGTCCGTCCGGTGTGCCGTTCGGCCATCTCATCGAGGCCACTCTTGTCACCCTCGCCGAAGCCCCATCGCGCGGCGTGCCCGCGCAGCAACCGTGGTGGCGACGCCTCGCGTACCGCGTGCTCGAACACCCGCGACTGCTGCGTTCTGGGTCGACCGTGCTCGCCATCGGCCAGCGGGCACACCTTGTACCGTCGAAGCGGCTCGGTCTGCCGGCGCGCCTGCCGCTTCGCCGCGCGCCCCTTGTCGCATCGGGCGACGACGTCGTGGTCTTCACCGGCTGCGTCATGGACGCGTGGCAACGCGACGTGCACGCGGCGGTCCAACGGGTGATCGAGACCACCGATGCGGGCGTGGCATTCAGCGGCGACGACGCTCCGTGTTGTGGCGCACTTCACCAGCACGCGGGCCTGGCCACCCGGGCCCGCCACCTTGGCACGCGGGTCGTGCGCGCCCTGCCGGGCAACCAGCCGATCCTCGTCGACTCCGCGGGTTGCGGTGCGATGTTGAAGGATTACGGTCGCCTGCTCGGCACCGCGGAGGCGCACCGTTTCAGCGCGCGCGTGCTCGACGTGCACGAGTGGCTCGCCGCACGGGTCGACACCTTGCCCGTTCGGCGCCCCGACGCCCCTGAGCGACGCGTCGCGGTGCAGGATCCATGCCATCTACGGCACGTGCAACGCGCCCACATGGCGGTGCGTACCGTGCTCGAACGATACGTCGAGGTGGTCGAACTCGATGACGAAGGGCTGTGTTGCGGCGCAGGCGGCGCGTACTCGGTGCTTCACCCGGGCATGGCGCGCGACATACGGGCCCGCAAGCTCGCCGCTATCGCTCGCGCCGACGCACCGATCGTTGCCAGTGCCAACCCTGGGTGTTCGCTGTACCTCTGCGCCGGCGGGGCCGACGCTCGTCACCCACTGGTGATCGTCGATGACCTCATACACGGCCGGAGCTGAGCGTGTCCGGCGACTTCGACGACATCCGGCGGCGGCTCCAGTCCATCAGCGACGAGCTCGCTGATCTGGCGATGCAAAGGCTGCGGGAGTCCATCGACGCTGGCGGTACCAATCTCCCGGTCGACGAGAAGCGGCTCGCCCGTGCCCGTCGCGCCATCGAGAAGGCCATCTCGGTGCTCCACGAATCCGACTCCGCCGATCGCTGAACCGGTGCGGCAAGCGATCGCTCAGTCGAAGGTCACAGCAGGTGCGTGCGACGCTGCCGGGCACGACAGGGTGGTCGGGGTCATGCGTCCGCGGAGTTTATGGCGTCGATCATGGTTCGAAGACGTGCGTAGCCGTGGCGGTTGTAGCGGAACGCGATGCGCGGGAGATGCACGACGTCATCGTCGTCGCGTTCGCTCTCGGTCACCTCGACGCGTTCGACGACACCACTCGTGATGATGTCTGCGAAGTCGCTCGTGAGGCGCGCTATGGCGGTGTCGGTGATCTGGTGTTGCAGCCGAATGACCAGGCGGCTGCCGACCCATCGCATCGAGTGGTACGTGCGGTAGAAGCCGCAGATGTGCTCGACTGCGTCGAGCGGATCGTGTGTGACGTGGACGAAGGCGAGGTCGGCTGGTGACACGTACCCGTCGGCGACAAGCTCCTCGCGCACGAATCGGGCCCAATGCTCCCAGTAGTTGCCGTTGGGTTCATCGAGCAGCACCACCGGCACCAGGAACGACTTACCTGTCTGCATCAACGTCAGTGCTTCGAACGCCTCGTCGAGGGTGCCGAAGCCGCCGGGCGCGACGCAGATCGCGTGCGACTCCTTGACGAACGTGAGCTTGCGGGTGAAGAAATACCGGAAGTTCACGAGCTTGGGGTCATCGCCGAGAACCGGGCTGGCCTTCTGCTCGAACGGCAGCTGAATGTTCACACCGAAGCTGTTCTCCGCGCCGGCACCTTCGAGACCCGCGGTCATGATGCCCGGGCCGGCGCCGGTGATGATCATCCATTCGCGTGCGGTGAGTGCGGCTGCGAACTCGTGCGCGGCAACATAGGCCGGGTGTCCGACGGGCGTGCGGGCCGAACCGAACACCGAGCACTTCCGCACATCGCGATAGGGCGCAAACACGCCGAGGGCGTAACGGATCTCTTTCAATGCGGCGTTCACGAGCTTGCGGTCACCGCGCGTGACGTCCTCGCGACCCAGCCGAATCGCGGTCACCAGCATTTCGAAGACCAGGTCGGCGTCGGCGGTCAGACCGGACGCCTCGATCAACGCGACGATGGATGCATCGAGATCGGCCCGGCCCGTGCGGTAGCGGTTCGAAGAGGCCATCAGACCGCCTGTCAGCTCTCGACCAGGATGGTGATCCGCTTGCGGTATGGCGCGGGTGTTGGTGCCGGGGCCGCAGCACCTTCGCTCGTGACAGCGAGGTGATCGTAGGTGGTGTTGCGCTGGACGAGCATGCGTCCGAGCGGTTCGACCAGGCGCCGAAAATCGTCGGCTGTCATGGCCTGGCCGTGCTGCGCGCCGGCCGCTCGGGAGATGTTCTCGTTCATCAAGGTGCCGCCGAGGTCGTTGACCCCTGCGTGTAACAGTTGGCGCACGCCGGTGACGCCGATCTTGACCCACGAAGCTTGGATGTTGTCGATCGTCCCGTGATACGCGATGCGGCCCACCGCGTGCATCAGCACCGTCTCGCGGAACGTAGGGCCACGCCGCGATTTCTTCTGCAGGTAGATAGGCGCAGCCATGTGCACGAACGGCAACGGGACGAACTCGGTGAAGCCGCCGGTCTCTCGTTGCAAATCGCGGGTACGGACCAGGTGGCGCGCCCACGAACGGGGTTGCTCGACTGACCCGAACATGATGGTGACGTTCGAGCGCAGACCAACGCCATGCGCGGTGCGATGCGCATCGAGCCACTGTGCGGTATTCACCTTGTCGGCACACAGGATCGCTCGCACGTCGTCGTCGAGGATCTCGGCCGCGGTGCCGGGCAGTGTGCGGAGCCCGGCGTCCTTCAGCCGCATGAGGTATTTGTCGAGCGGCTCGCCGTTGCGTCGGGCTCCCTCGGTCACCTCGAGCGCGGTGAACGCGTGCACATGCATTGCGGGAACAGCGGCCTTCACGGCACGCACCACTTCGAGGTAGTAGTCGCCGTCGAAATCGGGATGGATACCACCCTGGAGGCATACCTCGGTTGCACCGAGCTCGGCCGCTTCGATCGTGCGGCGCTGCATCTCGTCGAGCCCCAGCAGGTACGGATTGCCCCGGAGGTTCAGCGAGAGCGGACCTTTCGAGAATCCGCAGAACTTGCACTTGAACGTGCAGATGTTCGTGTAGTTGATGTTGCGGTTCGCGACCCATGTGACCACATCGCCGTTCACCTGCCGACGCAACTCGTCGGCGACCTCGGCGATGGCCAGCACCTCATTACCGCGTGCCGAGAACAGCGCAGTGATCTCGTCTTCGTCGACCACGTGCCCGTCGAGCACCGCGCGGAGGATTGCGCCCACCGCCCCTCGGGCGACGCGCGACGCGGACCCGGTCAGCATCGACGGCGGGGGTGCCGTGCCGCCCGAGTACCACTGGGTCGACGGGTCACCTATCGAAATGACCTCGGCTCCGTCGTCGACGTTCCTCGTACCCGCGATCTTCTCGGGGAAGACCGCACCCGGATCGTCGCGGCCGAGGCCCTCGGCATCGCTGCGATCGAGTACTGCAAAAAGCAACGCCGGGTGGAGCCACTCGGTGGGCCGCAGCACGAACTCGGGATAGATGGTGAGCCGCGGCGCAAGCTCGAAACCGCGACCCTCACTCACCGCACGGATGCGTTCGACGGCGGGCCACGGTCGTTCGGGATTCACGTGGTCGGCGGTCACCGGCGACACGCCCCCCCAGTCATCTATGCCGGCGTCGAGCAGCACACCGAAGTCGTCGCTCAGATTCGGCGGTGCTTGCAGGTGAATATCGGAGGGCAGGATGAGCCGGGCGAGCGCCAACGCGTCGAGATACACGTCGGTTGGGCACGGCCGGGCTCGATGCATGGCGGTGCCGGTCTTCGCCAAGAAGTTCTGCACGATGACCTCTTGGACGTGCCCGTGCAGAGCATGGGCTGACGCGATCGCTTCGAGCGCCGCTATGCGATCGGAGCGTGATTCGCCGATGCCGACGAGGATGCCGGTGGTGAACGGGATGCGCAGCTCGCCGGCGAACGCCAAGGTGTCGAGGCGCCTCTGGGGAACCTTGTCGGGCGCGCCGCGATGACATTCGAGATCGGCGTTCAGCGACTCGAGCATCATCCCCTGCGACGGAGACACCGCTCGTAACAACTCGAGCTCGTCGCGGTAGAGCGCGCCGGCGTTGGCGTGCGGCAGCAGGCCGGTCTCGTCGAGCACCATCTTGGCCATGGCCGCGAGATACTCGATGGTCGAGGCATAGCCATTTCGGGTCAACCACTGCGCGGCCAGCGGGTAGCGCAGCTCTGGTCGCTCACCGAGTGTGAAGAGCGCCTCGTGGCAGCCGACCAGCGCGCCGGCGCGTGCGATCGCTAGTACCTGCGCGGGTTCGAGATAGGGCGATTCGATGTGCGCCGGCGGCTTGGCGAACGTGCAATACCCGCACTTGTCGCGGCACAACATCGTGAGTGGGATGAAGACCTTCGGCGAGTAGGTGATCCGCGTGCCGTGCGCTGCGTCTCGTACGGCACGCGCTGCCACCAGCAGATCGCCGAGGGGCGCGGTGAGCAGGTCCGGTCGTGCCGAGTTCGACATGCGTGGCGAATTCCTGGGTTCAGAGGTGGACATGGCGGCCCGCGCCGGCGGGAACAGGGCGGACGCTCGGTGGCGCATTGGAGCCGGGTCGGCTGCGGATCTGGCGAGGTGTGAGCGTCTCGTCGCAACGCCAACAGACGAAGACCTGATCGAGCGGTTCACCGCATGCGTCGTGCACGAGCACGACCGGAGGGTCGTCGCCGGCGAGGTGCTTGTCTCCCCAGTGCATGAACGCGACAAGTGCAGCCGAGAGATCGAGGCCCTTGGCGGTGAGTCGGTATTCGTGACGCACCGGCCGCTCCTGGTACGGCACCTTCGCGAGGATGCCGTGCTCGACGAGCTTGGTGAGACGGTCGGTCAACACGTTGCGGGCCATGGCGAGGTCGGTCGCGAAGTCGTCGAAGCGCCGAACGCCGCGGAACGCGTCGCGGAGAATGAGAAGCGTCCACTTCTCGCCGATGACCTGGAGCGTGCTCGCGATCGAGCACGTGAGCGCGTCGGCCCCCTCGGGATGGATCTGCGGACGCTGCTGCACGCCGCGCACCCTAGCAGGTCAGTTGCAATTCGCTACTGACTGAGTTGCGAAGCAGAACTGACCGCGCGCTGCACCGGCGGCCTACCGCAGCGTGTGCGACTTGTCGGTGAGGGTAGCGAGCAACTCGTCGAAGCTCTTGACGAACGCAGTCACGCCCTCTTCCTCGAGCACCCGGCTCACGTCATCGAGGTCGACGCCGACAGTCGCCAAGACCTCGAGCACCCCGCGTGCCTCATCGAGATGCTGATCGATGGTACGGGCGACCGTGCCGTGGTGTTCGAAGGCATCGATGGTGGCATCGGGAATCGTGTTCACGGTGTCGCGACCGATCAGGTCGTCGATGTAGAGGGTGTCGGGATACGCCGCGTTCTTGACGGAGGTAGAAGCCCACAACGGTCGCTGCGCACGAGCGCCACTGCGCACCAACCGTTCCCACCGTTCCCCCGCGAAGCGTGCGCGGAACATCGCATAGGCAACTTTTGCCTGTGCCACTGCCGCGCGACCACGGAGGTGCAGCGCGGCGGGGGAGCCGATGGTGTCGAGCCGTCGGTCGACCTCGGTGTCGACCCGGCTGATGAAGAACGACGCCACGCTCGAGATCCGCGACAGGTCGGCCCCGGGGTGCGCGTGCA
>JANMVY010000853.1:0-2815 GCA_031393535.1 Actinomycetes bacterium
CTTCGAAGCGCTCGAACAGGTGAAGCTCGCCGACAAGCTGGGTTTCGGCACGGTGTGGTGCGTCGAACACCACTTCCGTGATGGTCGCTCGGCGTGCCCGTCCAACGAGTCGGTGCTCGCCGCGTTCTCTCAAATCACCGAACGAATCCGCATCGGGTTCGGGGTCTGTCTCATGCCGCCGGGCTTCCAGCACCCGGCCCGCGTCGCCGAAAAGGTCGCGACCGTCGACATCTTGAGCCGAGGTCGTGTCGAGTGGGGAACCGGCCGTTCCACACCGATGGAGCAGACCGCCTTCCACGTGCCGATCGACGACCGATCACGCGGCATGTGGAAAGAAGCCGTCGAGTTCGTGGTCAAGGCGTGGAGCGACGAGCGGGTCAGCTGGGACACCGATCTGCTGCAGTTCCCCGAACGCATGCAGACACCCAAGCCCTACCAGGACCCTCACCCGCCGTGCTGGCTGGCTGCGGCCACCGAAACCTCGGCGAGGAACGCCGGCCTCAACGGTCTCGGCCTGTTGTCGTTCGCGCTGTTTCAACCGGTGAAAGAGATGAAGCGCATCATCGACGTCTACCGCGACGCCCAGACCCAGGCCAAGCCGCTCACCCGCGTGCACAACGACCGGGTCGGTGTGTACACGTTGGTGCACTGCACCGACGATCTCGCCGAGGCTGAGAACTACAACCTCTGGGAGTCGGTGCACTGGTGGTACAAGCACAACGCGGAGTTCACCCTCGAGTGGGAGATGCCCAACCTCACCAAAGCCGAGCAGGACGCGATCTTCCCGCTGCTGAGGCCGAGCATCGAGGGCAACATCGATGTCCACGGCTACACCAACGAGGACATGATCATCATCGGTGAGCCCGACCAGTGCCTGGAGAAGATCCTGCGCTACTCGGAAGCCGGCGTCGATCAACTGCTCTGCTACTGCCAGTTCGGTGACCTGCCCCATGAAAAGGTGATGCGCAACATCGAGTTGCTGGGCACCAAGGTCGTTCCCGAGCTAGAAAAGCGCGGGCATCGCGTGGACTACAACGCGCTGATGGGCTGAGCCGAGCGTCTGGTAGTCGCAGACGATCGTGTCGGCCGCGAATCGTCGATGGCTCACACGATCGGTTCGAGGAACTCGGCCAGTGGACCAAGCAGCGCGAGCACAAAACCGTCGTCGCAATAGAGGCGTTCGCCTTGCAACAGCCCCGACGCTTCATCGGCGGGCATCATCGAGATGATGTGGTAGCGCTTCGTGGTGCCTGCTTCGTCGAGATCGATGACGTACTCCTGGAGCGCGGCGACCTCGTTGGTCCACTCGCCTATGACCTCGTAGCCCACCACCATCGGCGAGAACTTGGTGTACTGCGTTCGATAGAACTTCTCGATGCGGTCCCATCCACGGACCTGCTTGGCCATGGGATAGAACTCAAAGCGCGGCTCGGGGCACAGCGTGGCCAGCACGCGATCCATCTCCTCGATGGCTTCGGCGTCCGCGTGCTCGCGGCACAGATCAAGTACTCGCTGAGGGTCCATACCTCGACCGTACTTGAGCGATCACCCTGCCGCGCGAGGCGGAACCCGCTACGTTGCGACTCATGGTGACAACACCGCGTCGGCATGCACCTTTCGCGATGCGGCCAAGCGCGCCGCGCCTACCGGCCCTTCGCCTCGACGAGCTCGACGACCGGCAACGCCAACTTGTCGGATTGGTCGACCCACAGTTCGCCACCGTTCCGAACGCGGTGCTCACGTTGGTGCGCGACCCAGCGCTCTACGAAGCGTTCCTGCCACTGGCCACGAAGTTGCTGATCGACTCCGCATTCAGCGTGCGCCATCGCGAGCTGGCCATCCTGCGCACCGCCGTGCTCGTCGACTCGCACTACGAGTGGGGCCAACACGTCGCGCTCGCGCGCGACGAGTTCACCGACGACGACTTCCGCCGCATCATCGTTGGCGCCGACGCGCCCGGGTGGAACGACATCGAGACTGCGCTTCTGCGCGCCGTCGACGAACTCCACGAGCATGCAGGCATCAGCGATGCAACATGGACAAAGCTCGCCGCCGGGTTCGACGAACACCAGTTGATACAACTGCCGATGCTCGTCGGTCAATACCACCTGATGGCGTTCGTGCTTCACGCGCTCGGCGTGCAGCCCGAACCGGGCTCGACGCCGCTGCCCTAGTTGTGCTGGGTCAAAGGTTCGTCAAGTATTTCTTGAGCTTGTCGAGGACGTGCTCGGCGGTCTTGTGCCAGACGAACGGTTTCGGGTTGTTGTTCCATGCTGCGATCCATGCGTTGAGGTCGGCGGCGAGCACCGCGATCGACGTGCGCGCTGAGCGCTTGAGCATCTTGTTCGTAAGCTCGGCGAACCATCGCTCGACGAGGTTCATCCACGATGACGATGTCGGGGTGAAGTGGAACGTGAAGCGCGGATGCTTGAGCAGCCAGTCGCGGATCGCCGGGGTCTTGTGTGTCGAGGAGTTGTCCAGCACGGCGTGCACCGCGAGTTCCGCCGGCACGGATTCGTCGATCGCGTCGAGGAACTGTGGGTCCTCGACAACCGTGACGTTGGCGCCCAGATCGCGGGCGCGCTGCGCAACGCCCTGACCGACAGGACCGAACCCGACCACTACGATCTCGCGGCCGTACGGCGACAGATTTGTGATCGCCGTGAACGCCGGCCACGTCTCGGCGCCGACATGATGCCGATTGTGAACGAGATCCTTCAGCGCGATCCCGTTCCAGTCCAAGACCGGGAAGGGGATATCGACGCCGGCCAAGCGGTGCAACCCAGTCGTGGTGGCCTCAAGGGCACCGGCGGGC
>JANMVY010000324.1:0-3159 GCA_031393535.1 Actinomycetes bacterium
GAGAGCGGGCGCATCAACAGCACCGCGCTGACGGCGGCCTCGCGATAGCCGAACCCGTCTCGCAGCAAGATGGGGGTGATCACGAACGCACCCATGTAGGTGATGTGGCCCGCGAAGTAGCCGAACAACGGGCCGGAGAAATTGTGATCGGTGAAGTACGCGAGCGGAGCCAACGGGTGCGCGACCCGACGCTCGATCGCGACGAAGAGGGCGACGCCGGCTGGTCCGCACGCGAGCACTCCGAGCACCAGCGGTTCACCGAAGCCGAGGCTGCCGCCGAGGGTGAGACCGAGCGCGATCCCGAGCGTGGCGACGGCGAGTGCCCCCGCGCCCGCATAGTCGATCGATTCGTGCAACCCGGGTTTGGTGTTGCGCACGACGAAGAACGCGAACACCGTCGCGACCGCGGAGATGCCGCCGTAGATCCAGAACACGGCTCGCCATCCGAGCGCGTCGACCATGAGCCCACCGACGGCGAGGCCGATGGCCGGTGCACCGACCCCGAACAGATTGAACCAACCCAGGGCTTTCGGTCGTTCCGCGACGCCGAATGCATCGAGCACGATCGCGGTGCCGTTTGGTGTGGCCGCGGACGCCCCGAACCCGGCGAGCGCCCGCAACGCGATGAGCACACCCGCGTTCGGCGCCATCGCGCACCCGAGAGACGCGACGGTGAACACGCTCATCCCGAGCAGGAAGAACCGACGCCGTCCGTGGATGTCGCCGATCTTGCCGAAGATCGGATTGCCGATGCCGAGGGCCAAGAACGGCCCGGTGATCGCCCATGCCAACGAGTTGGTCGACGTGTTCAGGTCGTCGGCAACGGTCTTCAGCGATGCGCTGATCACCGTGGTGATCGTGCCATAGGTGAACAGACCGAAGAGCACGGTGAACAGCGCCACCCACCGATAGCGCGACTGGGTCGGCTGCTCGTCCACGGGTGGCCAGACTACGGTTCCCGGACATGTTCCAGCTCCGAGTCGACCTGCGTGCTCCACCCATGGCGCGCGTCACGCACCCGACGGATTCACGAACTCGCCGCGACTCCAGCTGCGCCGATTTCGGCCGATGATGTTGCGGTGACGTACGCGCCGCATTCTCCCGATGCACCGCCCGCGGTGCCCATGGCGGCCACGCCGGGCTGGTACGGCGACCCCTGGGCGGCTGCGGCGTGGCGCTGGTGGGACGGTCACCAATGGACGGGGCATGTTTGGCCCATCCAAGGCGCGACGCTGCCCTGGGCCAGAAGCGCTCCGCTGGCCGCGGACTCACGCGCCGACGGGTTCGGGCGGGCGTTCTGGCCGAGCGTCGGGTGGATGCTCGTGTCGATGGTGGCAGCCGTCGGCATCGCGATCGCGCCGACGGTGGTCGCCACGATCATCGGCGGCGAACAGGCCGCGCTCGCCACGTTCGTCCTGGCGTTCTACCCGGCGATGTTTCTCGGCTTCTGGCTGGCATCGCGCAAGCTGAGTCGACGCTATGGCAGTGGTGACATGCGGCGCGACTACGGTTGGCGCCGCTTTCGGGCGGCCGATATCGGCTGGGGCCTGCTGGCGGGCCTGGGTGCTCTCGTCGCTCAGATCGTGCTCGGGATCGTGCTGCCCCAGCCCGGCGACGGGTCGTACCGCGACGCCGTGTTCGGGGAGAACCCGAGCACCGTGCTCCTGGTGGCGATGGGGTTCGCGATAGTCGTGGGCGCTCCGCTGTTCGAGGAGTTGCTCTTCCGCGGTCCGATTATGCGGTCCTTGATCGCGCGGTTCGGCACGTGGCCGGGGCTCGTGGTCCAGGGCGCCGTCTTCGCCCTCTATCACGTGGTCGGCAATCCGACGCTCGTGACGCTGTGGTACCTGCTGCCGTTGTTCGCAGTCGGGGTGATCTTCGGCTTCGTTGCGCACCGCACGGGCCGCCTGGCGACCTCGCAGGTCGCGCACGCGTCGATGAACGCGCTCGCGTTCGTCGCGCTTGTCGTCTCGCTGTGAACGACTGGCTGGGGCGTCGGGCGCGTTAACCCGACGATGCAGCACCGGCTGCGCGCCGCGGCACGGCTCGGGGTACCGTGCCCGGCACCGCAACGCCGGCGGTCGCCGCCCCGAGGAGAACCCGATGCCAGACGCGCTCGTCGAGATCGACGGCCACGTGATGATCGTCACGATGAACCGTCCGAAGCGTAAGAACGCCATGACCCTGAAGATGTTCGCCCGCATGGCCGACGCCTGGAAGCAGGCTTCCGCGGACGACAACATCCGAGCGGTCATCCTCACCGGAGCCGAAGGCAACTTCTGTTCGGGCATGGACCTGCGGGCCATGGCCGGCGACATCGACGAGACCGACGATTACGACATCGACACGCGTATGAAGGCCGGCGATTCGGGCTTCATCTACGACGGCCTGCTCAAGTCGTACCGCCCGACCAAGCCCGTCATCGCCGCGGTCGAAGGTGTGGCCATCGCAGGCGGTACCGAGATCCTCCAGGGAACCGACATCCGTGTCGCGGCCGAGAGTGCACGATTCGGGGTCAGCGAAGCTCGGTGGTCGCTCTACCCGATGGGCGGTTCCGCGGTGCGCCTGGCTCGCCAGATCCCCTACACGGTCGCGGCCGACATTCTGCTGACGGGCAAGCACATCACCGGTCAGGAGGCCAAGGACATCGGGCTCGTCAGCCATGTCGTGCCTGACGGTCAGGCGCTCGCGAAAGCCCGCGAGATCGCCGAGGTCATCGCGGGGAACGGTCCGCTCGCGGTCGAGGCGATCGTGAAGACACTTCACGAGACCCATGGCATGAGCGAGCAGGAGGCCTTCGCCTACGAGCAGCCCTATGGCCAGGCCGTGTTCAACTCGCAGGACGCAAAAGAAGGGCCGAAGGCGTTCGCCGAGAAGCGCACCCCGAACTTCCAGCGCAAGTAGCGCCGGCGTCACACGATGACGGCGCGCAGCACTTCACCGTTCTTCATCGCGGTGAGTGCGTCGTTGACCTCGTCGAGCGACAGGCGACGCGACACCATCGACCCGAGGTCGAGTCGACCGGTCTCGATGAGTTGGATGAATCGGGGAAAGTCGCGCGTGGTGCGCGATGAGCCGTAGTAGCTGCCCTTGATCGACTTGTCCTGGAGGATGAGGGGAAGCACCGGCACCGCGACTGCCGTGCTCCAATGCGGCACG
>JANMVY010000819.1:0-3291 GCA_031393535.1 Actinomycetes bacterium
CTACATCGCGACGTGTGAGTTCTCGGGTCAGCTCATCAAGTTCGACCTCGTGACCATGCAGGTTGTCGGCACGCTCAACCTCGAGGCCAACGCCAGCCAACCCCAGGACATTCGCCTCGTTCCCGACGGCTCACGGTTCCTCGTGGCTGACATGGCCGCGAACGGGTTGTGGGAGATCGATGGCGAATCGTTCAAGGTGCTCGGTTTCATCGAGACCGACGCGGGTCCGCACGGCATCTATCCGAGCCGCGACGCGACGCAGATGTACATCTCGAATCGCGTCGGCGGCTCGATCAGTGTCTACGACGTAGCCACGCACAAGATCGTGAGAACGTGGAAGATCCCCGGTGGCGGGTCGCCCGACATGGGCGGTGTATCGGCCGACGGCAAGGTGTTCTGGGTGTCCGGGCGCAACGACAACGTCGTATACGCGATCGACGTCGTCAACTGGAAGCTGCTCGCGAAGATCCCGGTGGGCAAAGGCCCCCACGGTTTGGCGGTGTACCCCCAACCCGGGCGGTACTCCCTCGGCCACACGGGCAACTACCGCTGACGTTTGCGTGTGCGAACCACGAGGCTCGCAAACGGGTCACGAGTGGCTGTTGACGAACCGCCACGCTTCGCCGGTGGTGTCGAACGTCGGGGCGCTGAGCCATTCGTGGCCGCCGCCCGCAACCCGGAAATGCACGAGGTCGGCTCGGCAGCCCTTGCCCCGGAACGCCGTCACCGCAGGCTTGGACGACACGATCTCCTGGGAATCGGGAACCGCGCACCCGTTGGCCGCACGCCAGATGTCGAGCACTTCACGCACCGGAGCGACCAGCCCGCGTGGTTTGCCGGCGTACATGGCCACCTGTCCACCCTCGTACGGCACTGTGGCATCGCCGGTGCCGAACACCACCATCATCGGCAAGGGCCGGCTGGGCTTGCACTTCTGGGTCATGTCACGGGGACCTGAACCAGCGACGAGGACCACGGACTGCAACTGGTCGGTCATGTCACACGCCGCCCGCGATGCCATGAGCGCGCCGTTCGAGAACCCGGCGATGGACACGCGCGTGGCATCGGCGCCCACCTCTGCCGTGCTCCGAACGATGAGCTCGCGAAGGAACGCGATGTCGTCGACCGACGACCCGGCCAGCGGCTCCATGCCCGGGCGCCCATCGTTCCAACTGCCGTTCATGGCGTCGGGGTAGGCGACGAGCATGCCTGTGGTGGCTGCGTACTTCTCGAAGCCCAGGCGACGCATGGCCGTGCCGGTGCCACCGACCCCGTGCAACACGACGAGGAGCGGGAGTCGTTGGTCCTCGGTGGTGCCCGGAGGTACAACAACGGTCCAATGCCGATTCAGACCGTTGATCGACGAGGCGAGTGCACGATCGCCCGCCCGGCGGGCCAACGGCCCGGACGGAGGTTCGAACCAGGTACCAGCGCCGGGTGTGACCGCCACGGGGGCGGCCAAGGCGGCCGGTACGTCCGCGACCGGTACGTCTGCGGCCCGCGTCTCCGCGACTGCGGACTGCCGCTCAACCTGCACCCCGGCCACCACCGCCGGCACGCCCTGGGGTGTCGCCGCGGATGCCTGGGCGCACGCCCCGAGCGCGGTGACCAGCGCCACGCTCGTTGCCCAACGATGTGTCCGATGTCGCACGAGCACGAAGGGTAGATGACCATTCCCTGACGGGCCACTACAAGGGCCAAAAGCCCCAGGAACCCGAATCGGGGCCGAACGACCCTGGGCGATGGCTTGCATCGCAGCCCTTCCCTGCCGATCACTCCCGCATGGAAGCTGACCGCGCCCCGCGTCGCGCCCTTGCGGTGTCGCCGGGCGGTCGCCGGGACCGCTTCCTCGACACCCTGCGAACAGTGGCGCTCGCCCGGGTGACGCTGTGGCACGCGTTCGGCGCGCCGGTGCTGACCTACCTCGTCGCCGCCGTACCCGCGATGTTCTCCGTGACCGGTTCTCTGCTCGCCAAGTCCCTCGATCGTCGACCGTGGCCGAACGTCCTCGCGGATAGGGCCCGGCGAGTGCTCCTGCCGCTGTGGGTCTTCGGTGCGGGCGCGTTCGTCGCCATGCGGATCGCGTGGCTCGCCGACCCGTCGCCGCGCACCGCGGTGCCCTGGCGGAGCATCATCTTTTGGATCGTGCCCCTCGGCGACCCCCAGGGCTCCGCGTGGCAAGGCGGCTGGATGTCGCAACCACTGTGGTACGTGCGCGCCATGTTCTGGCTGCTGCTCCTCAGCCCGCTTCTGCGGGCCGCACAACGCCGTGCACGAATCTGGGTGTTCGTCCCGCCCCTCGTGCTCGTGTTCGCGCTCGACGCGCTCGGCCGAAACCCACGGTTCACGATCGGCGGGGCGCCCGAACTGGTGTGGCAGTTCGGTGACCTCGCGCTGTACAGCGTGTTCTTGATGGCCGGATTCGCGCATCGTGACGGGCGCTTCGATCGGCTCTCACCCGCGGAGTGGTTCGGGGGATCGATTGTCGCCGGTGCCGCTGGTGCCGCCTGGATCGTCACGCAGCCCATCCCTCTCGGCGTGGTCAACAACTCACACCCGGCCCACCTGTTCGTGGGTGCCGCATGGTTGTGCGCGTTGTTCGCCTGCCGGTTGCCGATCTCGAGGTTCGCGGAACGGCGTATTCCGCGGACGGTTGTCGACTGGGTCTCGCAGCGCACGATGACGATCTACCTGTGGCACTCGACCGCGATCATCCTCACGTATCACGTGCTCGCTCGACACCAGGGCTACCCCGTCGGTTCGTACGCGGTGCTCATGATCGTCGGCATGGTGTGCATCACCTTGTTGTGTGTTCTCGCATTCGGATGGGTCGAAGACCTTGCGGCACGGCGCACACCCCGGGTGTGTCCGCTCTTGGTCACGCAGGGCGACACCCGCGCTGAGCGCGTGCGATTCGCGTCACACCGGCGCGCCGTGTACCGCGTGGTGGGTGTGCCCGCGCTGGCGGGCGTGTTGCTCGTCGCCCTGTCGGCACAGGTCGCGCGACCGTCCGACGGCGAGCTCGTTGCCGGAGCCGACAGCTCGGTGAGCGCGGCCGCAGTACGCACTGCGAGGCGTCCACCCGTGCCGTCCCAGGCACCGCCGCGACCTGAGTTCCAACGCGTCGCCACCGACGGGCCGGCCGCGACCACGACCACCCCACGGACCGCGATCGTGAGCCCGGTCGCGGCCGACACCCAGCCCGCACCACTCGCACCGGTCGCCGACCGGGCGCTGGCCGATGTGCTGCAACGCACGCTCGACGAGTGGCGCGTGCGGTGGGCGGTTCCC
>JANMVY010000051.1:0-5228 GCA_031393535.1 Actinomycetes bacterium
TCATGGTCGCAGACACGGTCACCCCGTTCGAGATCACCGTCGGCGACGACGTGTTGGCCGACCTGTGCGCCCGGCTGGCCCGTACGCGTTGGCCGGCAGCCGGGCTGGGGGAGCCATGGGCACAGGGCACCGATCTCGCCATGCTCGTCGACCTGTGCGCGTACTGGCGCGACGGTTTCGATTGGCATGCGGCCGAGCGGTCCTACAACGCGTGGCCGCAGGTGATCACCAGCGTCGACGGTCAGCCGATCCACTGCTTCCACGTGCGCAGCCCCGAGCCCGATGCGTTCCCGCTCGTGCTCTTGCACGGTTGGCCGAGCGCCAACACCGAGTTCGTGAAGCTGCTCGGCCCCCTCACCGATCCAGTGGCCCACGGTGGTCGCCGCGAGGATGCCTTCCACCTCGTGGTGCCCTCGCTTCCCGGGTTCGCGTGGAGCGGCCCAACGCGGCGCGCCGGGTGGACTCCGCACCGCATCGCCGGTGCGCTCGTCGACGTGATGGCCCGCCTCGGTTACGACCGGTTCGGCGCGCATGGCGGCGATTGGGGAGCGATGGTGGCCGCACAGCTGGGCCTGCATTTCCCTGACCGGGTCGCGGCCATCCACCTGAACCTCGTCATCGCCCCGCCACCGCGTGATCTGGCCGATCCGATGGCCGGGCTGACCGAGGTCGAGCGGTCCCGCGTGGTCGACATGCGGGCCCGTGGCCGCCACGAGATGGGGTACCAGCAGATCCAGGCCACCCGTCCGGCGAGCGTGTCGGCCGGTCTGAACGACTCGCCCGCCGGACTCGCCGCGTGGCTCATCGAGAAGTACCGCGCGTGGGGTGACTGCCACGGCGATGTGTGGTCGCGGTTCACCCCCGACGAGTTGTGCGCGCTGCTCACCGTGTACTGGGTGACCGGCACGATCAACTCGGCGAATCGCATCTACGCCGAGACTCGTCGCGCCGGGCGCGGCGCGTCGCTGCCCCCCTCGTTCGTCGGCGTCCCCATGGGCTACAGCCGCTTCCCGGCCGAGGGCTTCGCCCCGCCGCGCGCCTGGGTCGAACGCCTCTACGACGTGCGGTTCTGGGTCGAGCACACCGAGGGTGGTCACTTCCCGGCGTTGGAGGTCCCCGGGTTGCTCACGAGCGACCTGCGGGCCTTTTTCGCGGCCCTGCGCTGACCCTGTGGCGGGTGTTCCGGCCCCTTTCGGGTAGATCGCACTGGGTTGTCGGGCCGCCGCGCTGAGCCGGTCGGCCCTTTCTCCCTTCCGACTCTTTCCGTGGCATCTGATGGCACGTACGGTGACCTTCGTGGATGAACTCTTCGCCGACCTCGATGACCCTGCGCGCGTGGCCCTCGACGTCGCGCTCGGCACCGCCGCCGCGCTCGGCGACAGCCAATGCGGCACCGAATACCTTCTCTTCGGCATCTTCGCCACGGCGAAGGGTGAGATGGCCGAGGTCGGTGAGCTCTTCGTGCTCGACGAATTGCGCATCGAGCGGGCGATCCAGAAGCTCCGTGACGGCAACTTCAACGGCGCCGAGTACGACGGCGACCCGCCCCTGTCGCGCCGGGCGCGCATTGCGACCCGCACGAAGCGCTCTGACGGCTCCGGCCCGACCGGCGTGTTCGAGCTCTTGTCGGGCGTGCTCGAGGACGACAGCGCCGGCGCATGTGTGGCACTGCGCGAGCTCGGGGTGCGGCCCGAGGAGGTGCGACGCCTCGCGGCGTACGGCACCCGGCACTTGTCGAAGGATGAGGCCGCGTTGTTGCTCGAGATGCTCGACCGTCGCTCGGTCGGCCGTCACCGCCCATGGTGGGGTCCGATGCCCGACAGCAAGATCGTGCCGCTTCGGGCCGGCCGTTGGGAGATCCTCGAGGTCGGTCGCAGCGCGTCCGCAGTGGCCCACATCGACGGCCTCGCGGTCACGAGCGACGGGTTCGGGCTGTCGCTCCGCGTCGAGTCGATTCGTCCATGGGTGCTCCCCCCGGCCTTCGAGCCACCCGAGATCTTGGTGCCGGGCGGCTCTCCGATGCACCGAGTCGGCCCCGAGATGTTCCGTCTGGAACTGACCTTCGCGGACGGCGAGCGCGTGACGAACCATGTGCCGGTACCTCGCTGGCGCGACGAGCACCCGCCGACGCCGGTGCTCGTGCCCCTGTCGAGCCGCACCGAGCTCACCCGCAACAACGACCGTCGCCGCACCGAGCACCGGGTTGTGACCACGCAATGGTGGGTGTGGCCACTGCCGGCACCGGGCACCATCGAGGTTCGCGCCGACTGGCCGGCCGAGGTGTTGTCCGGTATCGCGGCTTTCGACGGCCGTCCCCTGCTCGAAACGGCGTCAAACCTCCGATAGCGCCGTGCGCAGCCGACAGGAGCGGGCCTCTCGCGAGCGCGACGCGGCGCACATCACGATCGAGGAGACGCGAGGATGGCGGCTATTTCGTTCCTCCGCAGCCAGAGCGAAAGCGGGCCGCTTCGCATGCCTGACCCAGTTCCTGCGTATCTCGTGTGCGGGGTGCGCGTCGACGCCCACCAGATCGACTCCGCGGTGGCGGCCTTGGTCGAGGCTCGGCGGCGGCGTTTGCCGCTGGCCGTGCACCTCGTCAACGCCGGCACCTTGTCGCTCGCCCGCCACGATGCCGCGTTGACGGCGTTGCTGAACCGGGCTGACCTGAACCTGCCCGATGGCATGCCCCTCGTGTGGATCGCTCGCAAGCGCCTCGGGCTTGCGCACATGGTCGACCGTTGCTACGGACCTGATCTGATGCTCGCCGCGCTCGACCAGGGTCGCGCCCACGGGATGCGGCACTACTTCTACGGCTCGAGCCCCGAGGTGGTCACCGCGCTCGGCGAGCGACTGCGCGATCGGTTCCCCGGCGTCGAGATCGTGGGCCTCGAATCGCCGCCGTTTCGCGCATTGTCGCCCGCGGAGTCCGACGAGCTCGTCGCCCGCGTGCGCGCGAGCGCGGCCGACGTGGTGTGGGTCGGTCTCGGTACGCCGAAACAGGACGTGTTCTGCGACGAGTTCCGCGACAAGCTGGGCGCGGCATTGGTCGCGGTGGGTGCCGCGTTCGACTTCCACGCCGGAGCAAAGCGCCAGGCGCCGCGGTGGGTGCAACGGGCGGGCATGGAATGGGCGTTCCGCCTGCTGGCCGAGCCGGGTCGCCTGTGGAAGCGCTACCTCGTGGGGAACATCCAGTTCGCGTGGGGCGTGCTCGCCGACAAGCCGGTGCTCGTCACGCCCGAGCGAGGTCCTCGTCGACCATGAGACGCACGAGCTCGGGGAACGACAGTTGCCGCTTCCAACCGAGGACCCGCTCGGCTTTCGACGGGTCGCCGAGCAGGTAGTCGACCTCGGCCGGTCGGAAGTACCGCGGGTCGACCTTGACGTACTGCTCCCAATCGAGATCGACATGGGAGAAGGCGAGCTCGCAGAACTCGCGCACGGTGTGTGCTTCGCCGGTCGCGATCACGAAGTCGTCCGGCTCGGTGGCTTGCAGCATGCGCCACATCGCGTCGACGTAGTCACCGGCGAAGCCCCAGTCGCGCTTGGCGTCGAGGTTGCCGAGGTACAAGGTGTGCTGTGTGCCCTTGACGATGTGCGCCACCGCTCGGCTGATCTTGCGGGTGACGAAGGTCTCGCCGCGGCGCGGGCTCTCGTGGTTGAACAAGATGCCGTTGGTCGCGAACATGTCGTAGGACTCGCGATAGTTGACCGTTGCCCAGTAGGCGAACACCTTGGCCGCCCCGTATGGGCTCCGCGGATGAAACGGCGTGTCCTCGTTCTGCGGCGGAGGTGTCGACCCGAACATCTCCGATGACGACGCCTGATAGAAGCGGATCTGCTTGCCGGTCATCTCGCTCACCTGGCGGATCGCCTCGAGCAGCTTCATCGTCGACGTGCCGGTGACATCGGCCGTGTACTCGGGCATCTCGAAGCTGACCTGCACGTGGCTCTGTGCCGCCAGGTGGTACACCTCGTCGGGGAGAACCTTGCGCAACAGGTTGGCCATCACCGTGGAATCGGTGATGTCCCCGTAGTGCAGGAAGAACGGGCTACCCGGGTCGTGGGGATCGTGATAGATCGCGTCGAGCCGCCAGGTGTTGATGGTGGAGGTGCGGCGCATCACCCCGTGCACCTCGTAGCCCTGCTCGAGCAGGAACTCGGCGAGATACGAGCCGTCCTGTCCGGCGATGCCGGTGATCAGCGCTACCGGCATCAGTTGCCACCTCGAATCGCGTCGGTGTCCTGGGCCAGGTACCACTGGTAGGTCAGCTCGATGCCTTCGCGTAGGGCAATGCTCGGCTTCCAACCCGCGGCGGTGAGGCGACTCACGTCGAGCACCTTGCGCGGAGTTCCGTCGGGTTTGGTGGTGTCGAAGACGAGCTCGGCGCTCGGGTGGACGATGTCGCGGACCATCTCGGCCAGCGCACGTATGGTGAGATCCTGGCCGGTACCTACATTGACGTGTGACTCGTCTTCGTAGCTGTCCATGAGGAACACGCACGCGTCGGCAAGGTCGTCGACGTGGAGGAACTCGCGCATCGGGCTGCCGGTGCCCCATATCTCGACCGCATTGCGGCCCTCGCGACGGGCATCGTCGAACTTGCGGATGGTCGCCGGCAACACGTGGCTCGACGTGAGGTCGAAGTTGTCGCCCGGACCATAGAGGTTGGTCGGCATCGCGGAGATGAAGTTGCAGCCGTATTGACGCTTGTATGCCTGGCACAGCTTGATGCCGGCGATCTTTGCGATGGCGTAGGGCTCGTTCGTGGGCTCGAGGAGTCCGGTGAGTAGCTGGTCCTCGGTGATGGGTTGCGTGGCGTGGCGCGGGTAGATGCACGAGCTGCCCAGGTAGAGCAGTTTCGTCACGCCGGTCAGGTGCGCGGCGTGCACCACGGTGGCGTGGATCATCATGTTGTCGTAGATGAACTCGGCCGGCCGAGTGCTGTTGGCCATGATGCCGCCCACGGTGCCCGCGACGAGGAAGATGTACTCGGGGCGGTGCTCGGTCATCCATGCCTCGACCGCAGCCTGGTCGCGCAAGTCGAGCTCGCGACGCCGGGCGAGGAGCAGGTTGTGGTAGCCGGCGTCTGCGAGGCGACGCACGATGGCCCCGCCCACCAGGCCAGCGTGACCGGCTACGAAGATCCGCGCATCGGTTGGCATCGGCTGAGCCACAGCGTTTGCTCCTCGTGAAGTGGTGGTTCCGGCAGGCTAGCGACGGCCGCGCC
>JANMVY010000347.1:0-1921 GCA_031393535.1 Actinomycetes bacterium
CTCGATCGCATGCCGCGTGTGCTCG
The DNA here is from genome assembly GCA_031393535.1 of Actinomycetes bacterium. Lineage (GTDB taxonomy): Bacteria > Actinomycetota > Acidimicrobiia > Acidimicrobiales > WLNW01 > WLNW01. The sequence goes on from JANMVY010000347.1 coordinate 26, forward strand.
ACATCGGCGCGCAGATCCCACATGCCGCGTTGCGCGGTTACGTCATGGGTGACCGAGGCGCCGATCATGCGGCGGTTCCCACCACCGACGAGATCTCGCGCATGGGCCGCCTCGTCGTCGAAGCGCTCCACGCGGGCGCGCTCGGGTTCACGACGTCGCGCTCGGTCGCCCACAAGGCGGCCGACGGTCGCTTCACCCCGAGCCTCACTGCCGGCTCCGATGAGATGCTCGGAATCGCACGCGCCATGAGTGAAGCCGGCAAGGGCGTGTGGGAGATCGTGGCCGACCTCGTCGACCTCGACGCCGAGTTCGCGTTGTACCGCTCGTTGTGCGAGGTCAGCAAGCGGCCGATGTCCATCACCACGCTGCAACGCGCCGAGTTCCCCGCCGATGAGTACCAACGCATCCTCGAACATATAGAAGGCGGGGTGCGCGACGGGTACGCCATGCGTGGGCAGGTCGCGGCGCGACCAGTGGGGCTCATCATGACCCTCGACGGCCGCGTCAATCCGTTGTTGCCGTCGAGCACCTACCAACAATTGCTTGCGTTGCCGATTGCGGCGCGTGTGGTCGAGATGCGCAAGACCGACGTGCGCGCCGCCGTGCTCAGCGAGCTCGACGTGGCGCCCCCGGAGACAAACCCCATGGAACGGTTCCCGTACGTGTTCATCATGGGCGAGACCGCGAGCTACGACCGCTCACCTGACGAATGCATCAAACGACAGGCGCAGCGGCTCGGGGTCAGCGTGTTCGCGCTCGCATACGACGCACTCGTCGCGCACGACGGCCGCGGCGCGCTGATGGTACCGGTGAACAACTTCGCGTCAGGTACACAGCGCGAGGTTCGCGAGATGCTCACGCATCCCCTCACGGTGCCCGGCCTGGGCGATGCGGGGGCGCACTGCACCATGATCTGCGACGGCAGCTTCCCCACCTACCTCGCGACCTACTGGAGCCGTGACGCGCGAGCCGACGATCGCCTGCCGATCGAATGGGTCGTACAACGCCAATGTGCCGACACCGCGGCCCTCGTCGGCCTGCACGATCGCGGCATGCTGGTGCCGGGACTGCGCGCCGACATCAACCTCATCGACCTCGATGCGCTCGCGATCTCGGTCCCCGAGATGCTCTACGACCTGCCGGCGAACGGCAAACGCCTCGTGCAGCGCGCGACGGGCTACGTGGCGACAGTCGTCGCCGGCCAGCTCACGTTCCGCAACGGCGAAGCCACCGGCGCGCTGCCGGGCAAGCTGGTCCGGGGCGGCCAAGCGGCCCCCACGCGCTGAACCGCGCCCCCACAGGAGACACCATCATGACGTTCGCATTCGTGCCGAGCGACGAAGTTGCCGCGATCCGCAACCGGCTCGATCATCCCGTCATCGACAGCGACGGGCACCTGCTCGAGTTCCTTCCGCTCGTGCGCGACATCCTCGTGGGCATCGCGGGCGAGGACATCGCGAAGCGTTTCGATCTCATGGTCGACGGCGGTCGCGCCATCCACCAGTTCGAACCCGGCGCACCGCGCCGTTCACTCGGCATGTCGCGCACCGCGTTCTGGGGTGTTCCAACGAAGAACACCCTCGATCGCGCCACCGCCATCGTGCCCGAGCTGTTGTACGCACGCCTCGACGAGCTCGGCGTCGACTTCGCCATGCTCTATCCGACATTCGGGCTCACCGTGACCGCGTATGCCGACACCGAACTGCGCCGCGCGATGGCACGGGCGTTCAACATCTACTACGCCGAGGCCTACGCCGGGCTGCGCGATCGACTCGAACCCGTCGCCGCGATTCCGATGTTCACACCCGAGGAAGCGGTCGAAGAGCTCGACTTCGTGGTGAACACGCTCGGGTTGAAAGCGGTGATGCTGGCCGGCGTCATTCCCCGTCCGTTGCC
>JANMVY010000096.1:0-14656 GCA_031393535.1 Actinomycetes bacterium
ACCAACCCGCCGACACCGCCGCCGACTAGCCACACCACCGCGCCACGTAGGCCCAGCCGTCCCACCACGAACGGCGCTGTTGCGTTGCTCGATCGTGGGGCATCGACGAAACGCGATCCGCACTTGAATCAGATGGTCGTGGCGAGTTCGTCGAACGCTGCGGCGACACGTAGCTGATCGTGACGGGCCTCGGTTCCGAGTTCGTAGTGACCTCGTCGAAGGTTCTGTACGAAGGCGTGACCGCACCTCGGGTCGTGTGCGAGACCGCATCGGAGACAGACGCGTCTTGAACTTGGTGAAGGCGTTCCTCAAGTCCGGCATCCTCACCGAGGACGGCGGACTCATCGGAACCAAGACCGGCACACCTCAGGGCGACATCCTGTCCCCGCTGCTCGCCAACATCGCACTCTCGGTCCTGGACGGACACTTCGCCCAGGTTTGGAAGTCATGGGCAGCGACTCCTCCCGTTGCCGACGGCACGACCGCGGGCTAGCCACCTATCGCCTTGTGCGATACGCCGACGATTTCGTCGTCATGGTGTCCGGCACCCGCCAACATGCCGGATCGCGAAACAAGGCACACACAACCACTCGCCGATCTCCTTCGCCAGCTCAACCTGGCGCTTCGAGGTTGGACCACCTACTTCCGGCACGGCGTGTCCAGATAGGGGACGGCCAGCGACGACGGGTTGGGCTTGTGGAGGTACGGGTGACGGATCAGGACCACGAGGCGGCTCGGTTGATGGCGGCGCTCGAGCGATGGTGGTGCCGGACGGGTGATGCGGGCTGCCCGGTCGGTCAAGGTGATCTCAACCTGGATCCAACGAACCCGACAACGCGGTCCGCCTGTTGCACTTATTTCACTTGTGAGGTAGCGCGGTCGGGGTGACGACTGCTGCGGAGATCCGCCCAGGCTCGGTGACGGAGCGGGAGCTCGCGCTGATCGAGCGCGCACTGGCCCGGAGCGTCGACGGGTCCGGGGTGCGGTTGGTCGATGCAGGCGGTGCGACGGTTGCGGTGCCGGCCGAGCTGGCCGACGCGCTCGCGATGATCGTGACGCATCTCAAGGCTGGGCATGGCGTGACGGTCGCGCCGATGCACGCGGAGTTGACCACGGTGGAAGCGGCAGAGCTGTTGAACGTGAGGCGTCCACATCTGGTCAAGCTGCTCGACGGTGGCGCGATGGCGTTCCGCATGGTTGGCACGCATCGTCGGGTACGCCTCGCGGACGTGCTCGCATATCGGGACGGTCACGACGCCATTGCACGCGATGCCCTCGACGAGCTCACGAAACAGGCCGAGGAACTCGGCCTGTACGAGTGACCGCGTCTCCGTGTCGGGCCGGGTCGTAGTCGTCGATGCGAACGTCCTGTACTCGATCGAGCTCACCGATCTGCTGCTGACCTTGGCGACGCGTCGGCTGGTGCGGCTGCACTGGTCACCGATAATCCTGGACGAGGTCGGCCGTAACCTCGCCGTCCGACCTGACCTGTCCGCCGAGGCCATCGACTATCGGCTCCGTCGCATGAACCTTGCAGTGCCTGCCGCGCTCGACGAGCCGCCCGCCTCGCTCGTCCAGCAGATGGCGGTGAACGAGTACGACCGGCACGTGCTCGCGCTCGCCGTCCACGTGGAGGCCGACACCATCGCAACGTTCAATTTGCGCGATTTCCCGGCTGCAGTGTGCGAGCTGCATGGCGTCGGGGCGACTCACCCCGATGAAATCGCGCTCTCGATCGCCGTCGATGACCGGAATCGAACCGAGGAGGCACTGGTCGAGATGGCAGCGCGTTGAACCCGCCCGCCGATGAGTGTCGCTGAGCTTCTCGACCGCCTTGCTCTCGCGCTTCTCGACTTCGCCGCGCATATGCGCAACGCACCAGCCGAATGAGGTTGTGCGACAACGAAGACGACCGCCGGGGGCGAGCGATCAGGACGGGCGCGGTGCCCGACGTGGTGGGGCTGGCGGAGCACGCGTACCAGAAGGCGGAAGCGGCGATCAGCGACGTCGACGATCCGATGGCGGGTTGTCGGACATCTCGTCCCGGGTGGGCGAGTTGCACCTGCGGGCCTGCCGGGTGGCTCGACCGGATCCGATCGAGCTCGCGGGTCGGCTCGTGGCTCTCGAGCTCACCTCGGAGCTGGATGCGTTCCATCGCGCCGCGGTGAGCTATGCGGAGGTGCTCGGCGAGGCCGGAACCGGATCGAATGCGACCACGGCCGACTCAACGGCGCGGCTACGACCGATGCGCGGACTCAACACCGACCGGACCGCTCGCGTCATCATCAACGGTCACGCCTTCATCCAGAACGTGCGGCGGGGCCATTACGAACTCGGAGCCGACGTGCGACACGATCAGCTACGCGTCGCCGCCGCGTTCGACGAACACGCGACGACGATCTGATGCACGTGTGGAATCGGGGTTCGTGGGCACCCGCGATCGTGCAACGCAACAGCGCCGTCTGCGTCAGCCGGATTGCTGCAGTCGGTACCCGCGTCGCAGGTGAGGCTGCACATTGGACGCGTACTGCTGATCGCCGTGAAGGACATCTGGATCGAGATCGATCCCGTTCGGCCAAGACACGGTGCCAGCCACCGAATCGACTCGGGCGTCGGCGAAGGTCTCGTCGTCGTCGATCGTTGCGAGCACCCCGACAAGCGAGCTGGCAAAGTCGGGTTCGCGCACGAGATCGTCAGAAAACGTCTCCCGAAGCACTCGGCCGCCGACATGCTCGACATCGGTCACCTGGGCCAAGACGCTCACACATGCAGGCTACTGGAGCGGCTCGATACTCAACAGCGCGGCTGGCACCTGGGCCATTACGAGGAGACGGCATCACTCACGATCAAGCGCGGCACACCGTCGACAGGACGGGGCCGGGTCGGCTGCAACCGCGCGCTGTGACATGGATAAATGCTTTTCCGGATCTGAACCTCAGCGTCGATCACGTGTTCGTCGCTCGTGATGCTGCGGTCTGGGGGTGGACGCTGAGCTTCGTTACGCCTTGGTCCACCGCTGGCGAGCTCGAACCGGCTCGAGGCAAGCGAGGTCGTTGAGGGCCCCGCACGGATCGAGCCACACCCGCGCCGTCAACATCGCTTCGGCCTCGTCCCAACGTCGCTGGCGCCACGCGCACAGCGCGAGACCGTGGAGGCAACGAAGGAACGGCCGGTTGTCGATCCACCCCCACGGGAGCACACCGCCGAAGCCGGCCGGCAACGTCGCCTCAGCGACCGCGACCCCGGTCTTGTACAGCTCTGCTGCCGGACCAGGCCCAAGGGTGTTGAAGGCGACCAGCCCGAGGTGACCCCACGCATCGATGCACCGAACGTCGAGGGCCAGCGTGTCTTCGAGGATTCGGATGGCCTTGCGGTGATGGCCAGCGTGATGCAGGTCGGCCGCTTCGATGATCGGGTCGCTGTCCCAGTCGTCTTCATCTGCTCCAGGAAGGACCTGCTCCATCTCGAACGATGGTCGCGGCCCGGCGGCGATGACCGCGCGGCACAGCGGATGCATCGGGTCGCCTGGTTCACCCCAGTACTCGGTGCCAGGGTCCCAGTCACCGTGCGGTGTCAACCCCAGCGGCGCGTCGAGCTTGAGGGCAGGAGCCAACCTCGGGTACACCCAGCGAGTCGTCTGCTCCACATGGATTGTGGGCAGTGGAGTTGCGCCCGACCAGCGGCGGTACGCGTCGAGGAGCTGCCTGGTCTCTAGCGGCATCGGGCCGACGGGGGTGACGTCGAGAAGCGAGACCGAATGAAGCTTGCCTTCCCGCCGGCACGTCGCGGTGAGCCCGCGGCGTTCGTCGCCCTTGAAGTCGACTTCGGTGACCGTAACCTCTGCTCCGCCGACTGTTGCCCGGAACGGGAACCGCGCGTTGTCCTCGAATGCCTGACGAAACGACCAGAGCTGCTCGTGCTCGTTGTAGGCATCGACGATCACATCTTCGATCAGCGCGTCGATATCGTCGCCCACCTCTACTCCTCTGTCGCCGCGAGAAGGTCAGTAGCGATCATCGAGGCGCGCATGACCTCGCTGTTCGCCGGGTCGCTCGCTGCTCGCACGGTCATCTCAATTCCCTCAGCTGGTGCCACAGACAACTCACCGTTCCAGGCAGATCCGGGTGATCTGCATGTCTCAGAACTCCTAGTGTCTCCGACGAACTGAGACAAGGCCACAAGTGCGACACGTCGAATGGTTCCTCGAATGGACCAGGTGACAGAGGGTGATTCGAAGGCTGTCGACCGGTCAAGGCCCTGGCTCCGCGACCAAGGATGGCCTGCCGGTTCCTCAGCTGGCGAACTGCGGCCTTGCCACATCGTAGAGCCAGCACGGAGCCGCTTCGCCCGATGCAAAGCGAGTGTGTCCCTCCGGCGTGCGGGGGATCACGATCGGTCGGCCGGTGGTGAGCGAGACGATCTTTCCCTGCCGCATGCACTCATAGTTGCGGATGTCGCCCGCCGATCGGGTCGAGCGACCATTGTGGGCTCGACCGAAGACCTTGGCGGACGACGACGATGCTTCACCACAGCACCCCGCCGCTCATACGCGATCCGTCAACGCAACAGAGCCTCAGCGGCGCGTTCAGGCTCCTGGGTACAATCTGGTGATGATCCTTGAACGCCTAGACATCGACGTGCCCACATTCGAGGCGGCGACGGGCTGGGCGATCAAACCGGAGGGCGCCTGCAAGGGCGACGTGTGCGTTCCGCTGCAAGGTGAGTTCGACGTGCTATCGGTCGCCGATCGGTTGGGCATGGCGGTGATACACGATGAGACGCTGGGTCTGTGGGCGCTCGGACCGGAGTCGATCGGCGGTCGGGCGCTGGTCACCGCGGTCGCACCGGAACTGGTGCTCGATGATCTCGACGGGAACGAGTTCGGGTTGTCGTCGCTGCGCGGCCAGAAGGTGGTGCTCGTTGCGTGGGCGCCGTATTGAGGTTGCCGTTTCGACCTGCCCGTGTGGCAGGCCCTACGCAACGAGTTGCACGGCGCCGGAGTCGAGATCGTCACCGTGTCGCTCGAGCTGAGCGGTCCCGAAGCGTCCCGGCCCTTCATCGAGGCCGCACGTGCGGAGCACCCATCCCTATTGGATCCGACCCATCAGCTCGACACCTTGTTCGGTGTGGTCAACATCCCGAACGTGATCTGGATCGACGAGCAGGGCGTCATCGTGCGTCCCCCTGAGCCGGGTTGGCCGGGCGACACCGTGTACCCCGAGTCGATGCGCCAGATGATGGCGGAACGGGCCCGGCAGGCCGCTGACGCGGCAGCCTTGGCCGAATCGACGCCGGGCGCCGCAACGACCCCGGCGATGAACCTCACGAACATCCTGCAGGGTGGCCAGGACCGTGACGCGTACCCCGATGCGATCCGTGACTGGGCGAAGCATGGCGCTCGGAGCCGCTACGTGATGCGTGCCGACGAGGTGATCGCCGCGTCGCAGCCACGCGGGCTGGACGCGTCGCGTGCCGCCGCGCACTTCGAGCTGGCGAACCAGCTCTGGCGCACCGGCGATCGCGACGGAGCGATCCGGCACTTCAACGAGTGCCACCGCCTCGCGCCCGACAATTGGACGTACAAGCGCCAGGCGTGGTCGCTTGTCGGCAACGACCGCGCGGGCGGCGGAGAGTTCGGCCCGTTCAATCAGGCCCCGAGGCCCGGCGAAGAGGCCGAGTGGCCGTTCATCTCCAACTTCAACGCCGACGTCGCCGCCCTCCAGCCCGGCCAGTACTACCCGAACACGATGGACTGACCGGCGCCTCGCGGATCTGGTTCAGGTGTGGGCGCCCGCGCCGGTCGCGTCGGTGGCGGCGATCACCGATGATGATGCGGCGTCGATCCACACGGTGGCGTCGATGGTTCGTCGTGCCTCACCGACGTGGACGGTGCACAGCTCGCCACGCGATAGGGCGAGCCCGGTGGTTTCCAGGCCAAGCTCGTAGTGACCTCGGCGAAGGTTCCGATCAAAATCTGTCCATCGGCGGGCAACAGGATCACCCGCCAACTCGACGAACGCTCAGCGTGGTGAGGAGACGTCGTGTACGTCGCCGCGAGCGTCGCTCATCCGAGTATTAGGCGGCAGGGGACACGATTGGACGAGCGACCCATGCGTTGTCGACGGGACCGTAGAGCGCGGCGATATCGGGAGTCGGGGTCGCGCATTCTGGGTTCGCGGTTGCGCGCCGGGGCGATGCCGACCTGCTTGGCGGCCGTGTGCGTCCTGTTGGTTCAGCTCATGCGGGCACGCCGCTTCGATCCGGGTATGGGCGGGGGGTATGCGGCGGGCAGCAGCCTCATCAGTCGTGGGAACGTGGGGGTGAAGCGACCCTGACCCCATTCGAGGGCCGGTTCGTTCGCCATGGCCTGGCTGAGTGTCCCGACGATCAGGGTGGACACGAGACAAACGGCCTCGTCGGAGTCGGCCTCGGGGCCGAGTTGCCCGGCAGCAACAGCGTCGACGATCGCGGCGCGCTGGAGGGCGACCATCTCGACGCTGGCGGAGAACGCTTCGGGGGACGGCTCGAAGCTCGGGACCGGACGCCAGAACAACAGTTGCGCTATCGCTCGATTGGCGAGAGCCCACCGGCCGCTGGCCTCGAGGCCGACGGTCAAGGCGTTGAGCCCGGGCTCGGCGCCGGCCATGGCGGCGCGGATGACTTCGAGGTGTTCGACCTGACCGCGGAGAAAGAGGGCGTCGTAGACGGCCATCAGCGACGGGAAGTACTTGTAGATCGAGGGGGGTTGCACGCCGAGCCGGCGGGCCACTTCGGCGAGCCTGAGACCGTTCACCCCCTCCTCGGTCATCACGTCCTCGGCGATGTCGAGGATCTCCGCGATGGTCTCCTCGCGGCGCCGCGCCCGCCGGTCTGATGGCGGACGCGCTTGCATCTGTGCCGTGGCATCTCCAGTGTCCATGTGTACATCACCGTACCATGTCTTCTGATTGACAGCAATAGCTATTAGATGTAGCTTTCGCTCATATCAATTCCAGCAGACGAAGGAGAGCCGATGCCCATCAACAAGGGAAGGTTCTGGCTGACGCAGGACAGCCACCACGTCGTGATCAACACCGCCCCCGAACACGTCTACGCCCTCGTGGTCGATCTGCCCCGGATGGGCGAGTGGAGCCCCGAGTGCGAACGGGTCGAGTGGGTCAACGGGACCACCGGCGCCGCCGAAGGAGCACAGTTCGTCGGCCACAACCGGGGCGGACCGTTCAAACGATTCCGCTGGTCGCGTCACGGCCGAGTGCTTACCGCCGACCCCGGCCGGGAGTTCGCCTTCGTCACCGACGAGGGCGGTCGCGAGTCAACCGTGTGGCGCTACCGGTTCGAACCCGCCGACGGCGGCACCCGGGCCACCGAGTCCTACGAGGTGAAGTGGATCCCCGCGTGGGCCCGGATCCTCGACGTTCCCGCAAACCGGCACCGCGAGTTGCACGAAGCCATGCGTCACACGCTCGAGCACTTGAAGGCCGCCGCCGAAGTGGCGCAACCCGAAAGCAGCCAACCGTGACCCTGCACGTTGCTCCCCGCGACTACCAGCTCGATCCGGGCGAGGGCGAAGCACGCTGGGTTCGCCGACGGTCTGCTCACCTACAAGACGAGCGGTGACCGGACGAGCGGACATCTCGCATTGGCCGAGGTCAACGCGCCCCGCGGCTGCGGGTCGCCGCGCACCGGCGTCACCACGAAGACCAGGCCAACCGCGCTGACCAGGCCACCCATGGATCTGCCCGCTCGCCATCAACGCGACGCCGCGCTCCTCGCCGCCGCCGCCGCACAAGTCCATGGCCTCGACATCGTGGAGCCCTGACGCCAGCCCGACGCCGTCCCGACACACCATCCCCGAACTCACATGAAACGAAGGAGAGAACGACCATGATCACTACCTACAAGGCCGCGCCAGACATCGATGTGCTGACCTCGAGCTTCCCGATCCCCGGCTTCGGGGTGGTCGCGATCAATGCGTTCGTGCTCCACGGACCCGAACCGGTTCTCGTCGACACCGGAGCGGTTATCGAAGGCGACGCGTTCATGGCCGCCTTGCGATCGGTCATCGATCCCGCCGACCTGAAATGGATCTGGCTCACCCACACCGACTTCGACCACATCGGCTCCCTACCACGGCTTCTAGCCGAGAACCCCCAGCTCCGGGTCATCACCACGTTCCTCGGCGTGGGCATCATGAGCCTGTCCGACCCGTTGCCGATGAACAGGATCAACCTCGTCAACCCCGGCCAGACGATCGCTATCGGCGATCGAACGCTCACCGCTATCAAGCCGCCGGTGTTCGACAACCCCGTCACCACCGGCCTCTACGACGATAAGTCCAGAGCCCTCTTCAGCGCAGACTGCTTCGGCGCACTCCTCTCGGCAGTACCCGAGAACGCCGCCGACCTCTCCGACGACCAGCTACGCGACGGACAAGTCTTCTGGGCGACCGTGGACTCGCCGTGGCTCCACCACGTTGACAGGGCCGCGTTTGCCAGGGAACTCGACCGCCTCCGCCAGATCGAACCAACCATGATCCTCAGCAGCCATCTCCCCACCGCCCCCGGCAGCATGATGGAACGACTGCTGGCCTCCCTCGAAGCCGTCCCAGCAGCAGCACCCTTCATCGGACCAGACCAGGCAGCGCTCGAACAGATGCTGGCCCAGATGAGTGGACCGGCGGCCCCGATAGCTCACGCGCCGTCGCAGTCACCTCCGAATGCTGCCTGATCTTGCCAAGGCTCGACGACGACCGCGCGCGCCATCGACCAGTCGAAGTTGTGCAATAAAATTTGTTCCGCTGTGTAATACATAGTATTGTCTGAGTTGTCAGAAGTTGGCCCGTCATACCAGAGGAAAATGTAAGTGGGACGCAACTATGTAACTGTGAAGGAGTGGGAGACGCTGGTCGGCGAGCAGGTCCGGGCAGCGCGGGTCGCTGCGGACCTCGACCAGGCGCGGCTTGCGGCGCTGGCAGACGTGTCGGTTGGGGCCCTCTCCAACCTCGAGCGAGGCAAGGGGTCGTCACTCAAGACACTGGTCGCTGTAGTCCGGGCGCTGGGGCGCACCGACTGGCTCGAGTCTCTCGCTCCGCCGGTGACGGTCTCGCCGATGCAGATGCTTCGGGCCAAGCAACAGGCGCCGCGAAAACGCGTGCGAGTGCGAAGGAGTGACCAGCGCTCGAGTCCGGTGGGCTGATGGCTTACGCGCCCGTTGGGCTCATCGAGGTCCGCTGTTGGGGCTCGCGAGTCGGCGCACTCGCGCTCGACGACCGCTCCGGCTTCTACGCGTTCGAGTATGCCCCGGCATGGGTCCGCGCCGGCGTTGAACTGGCGCCCACGACGATGCCGGCAGGCAGGGCGAGCGGTCCCGTCATCTTCCCGACCCTGCCCCCCGACACGTACCACCGGCTCCCGTCGATGATTGCGGACTCCCTCCCGGATGACTTCGGGAACGCGCTTACGACGGCGTACCTCGCGAATCAGGGTGTGCGGCCTGCGCAGATCACACCCCTCGACCGTCTGGCGTACCTGGGAACGCGAGGGATCGGCGCGCTCGAGTTCCGTCCGATTCGCGGACCTCGTACCCGCAAGTCGACGGCGATCGATTTGTCGGAACTGGTTGTGGCGGCGCGCAGCGCTCCCAGCGGCCAGACCCAATCCGATGAGGGCATCACCGAAGCGATCTCGCATCTGATCGCGGTAGGCACGTCTGCAGGCGGAGCCAGGGCGAAAGCAGTTATCGCACTCAACCCCGAGACCGGCGAGCTTCGGTCCGGCCAGGTGGGCGCCGATCCCGGCTTTGAACAGTGGCTCTTGAAGCTGGACGGGGTGGGCGCCGACCTCGACCTCGGGTCGTCAGGGAACTTCGGTCGGATCGAGTACGGCTATCACCTGATGGCCACGGCGGCCGGCATCGAGATGACCGAGTGCCGCCTGCTCGAGGAGGGCGCACGCGCCCACTTCATGACGCGCCGCTTCGACCGCACTCCGCACGGTGAGAAGGTCCATACGCAGACCCTCTGTGCGCTTGGTCAGCTCGACTATCGACAGATCGGTGCGCACGACTACGCGCAACTCTTCGTTGAGATCGAGGAACTGGGACTGGGAACAGACACTCGCGCCGAGGCTTTTCGGCGGATGGTGTTCAACGTCGCGGCGGCCCACTGCGACGACCACACGAAGAACTTCTCGTTCGTGTTGCCACGCGATGGCGCGTGGGCGCTGTCCCCCGCGTACGACGTCACGCATGCGCACGCCCCGTCGAGCGAGTGGACGCGCCAGCACCTGATGTCGGTCAACGGACGAGCGACGGGAATCACGCGGGCGGACGTCGCCGAGGTCGGTGACCGCTTCGGCGTCCCCGGCGCGAAGGACATCGTGGAGCACGTCCTCGAAGCTGTGCGCAAGTGGCCGACCTTCGCGGGCCAGGCCGGAGTGCCCGAGGCGACGGCCGAGCATGTGGCGCTCGACATCGAGAAGTGGTCGGCGCCGCTTCGCTGACGGAGCGCGCCCAGCCCGATCACCGGTACCCACGACCCCCGACCCCGCACTTGAATCAGATCGCCATTGCGAGTTCGTCGAACGCGGCGGCGACGCGTAGCTGATCCCTCCTCGCGTCCGTTCCGGCAGGGCACACGGACGATCGCGTCAGGTCCATCGCAGCAGCGCCGCGTAGAGGGTGAGGCCAGGACCGAAGGCCAACGCGATGATGTGGTCGTCCGACGCGAATGTCCGTTCCTCGAGTAGGCGTTCGAGAACCAGCAGGACGGTGGCCGATGAGCAGTTGCCGTGGTCGCGGAGCGTGTCGCGCGAGGGAGCCATAGCGTCGTTGTCGAGTCCGAGCACCGAAGCGCAGACGTCGAGGATGCGTGGCCCGCCGGGGTGTATCGCCCAACCCGCGATGGCTGAAAGATCGACGTTGTTGCGGTGCGCGAGGTCTTCAACGGTGGGACGCAACGCCGCGGCGAGAACGTCGGGCACGCGCGACGAGAGTGTCATGCGGAACCCGAGGTCGGTTATTTGCCATGTCATTTTGTCTTCGTGCGCGCAGTCGGTGTTCGCGGCGATGTCGACAAGTTGCAGCCCGGGCCCTGTGGGTTTGACGACCACCGCCACAGCAGCGTCGCTGAACAGGGCGTGCGAGACGAGCTGATCGAGGTCGCGGCTGGGCGGCTGCACGTGCAGACTCGTCAGTTCCACGCACAGCAACAACGCAGTCATTCCTCGCGCGACGACGGCGTCGCCAACCGCTGCCAGCGCGGGCAACGCGGCATAGCAGCCCATGTGCCCGACGCAGAGCCGTTGCAGCGTGGGCGCCATTCCGAGGTTCTGAGCGAGGATGAGGTCGAGGCCCGGGGTCGCGTACCCGGTGCACGAGACCACGACGAACAGCTCGATGTCCTTCGCGGTGACGTCTGCTGCGTCGATCGCTTCGCTCACCGCGGTCGCGGCGAGCGGCACTGCGTCGGTCACGTAGCGTTTCATGCGTGCGCCGGTCGACCAGGAACTGATGTCCTCAGTCCTTGGATCGATCACGGCATGGCGGGTTTCGACGCCGGCACCGTTCCAGATCCGCGAGGCGCCGGCGAGGGTGCGGTACCGGCGGCTGAAGCACTGGTCCCACATCGCGTGTTGAGGTATCGACGCCGGCACTGCGACGGCGATGCGTGACAGGTGCGCGCTCACCATCGGGGTACGTCGGATCCGAGGTCGGGATCGAGGCCGACAAGGGACGCACCGAGCCAGTCGGCGCACACGTCGCTCGTCGCAGGTTGCAGCGATCCGCAGCGCGCGTCGCGGAAGAGTCGCTCGAGCGGCGCGCCGCGCCGGGTTGCTGTCGTTCCACACGCTTCGACCATGGACGCCGCGACCGTCATTGCCGTGTCGCCAGCCAACAACTTGGCTCGATACACCCAACGATTCGTGTCCGGGGCACCGGGCGCCTCGTCGATCCTGCGCGCCGCTTCGAGAACTGCCAGCCACGCGGCTTGGGTCGCCGCGTCGGCGCGACCGAGCCGGGCACGCACGGCGGGTAGGTGCGCGAGCGAACGTGCCACGATCTCATCTGTTGCGGCGGCCACTGCCGACTCGGCGACCCCGACGTACACCGCGGCATACGAGGCAACCAACCACTGCGGCATCGCTTGCGCGAGCAGCGGAGCCAACCCTTCGACCCCGCCGAGCAACGTGTCACGGGTCGCGTGGACATCGAGCACCAAGTCGTTGCTGGCCGTGGCCCGCATGCCGAGCGCATCCCAGGTCTGTTCGACCACCATCTCGTCGGACGCAGGGACGAGGAACTGACTCAGGCGTTGCCCATCGACGGACTTGGCCACGATCAAGTAACCGTCAGCGTGTCCCGCGCCCGTGCAGAACGTCTTTCGGCCACGTAACCGCCATCCATCGGCTTCTGGCGCGTAGCTGGTGGTCATCTGCGAGAACCGCGACCCGGCACCTCGTTCGCTCATCGCGACCTGATAGAGCGAGCCCGTCGCCGCGGCCTGCAATACGACGTCGCGAGCGGCGAAGAACTCGTCGGTCGCGCCGAACGCCCGCGCCAGGTCGTCAGGTGTCGTGGCCAACGCGCCGGTGACCGACGCGTGCATGTTGAAGATCAGCGCAGTCGCGCCGCTTCCCATTGCCAACTCGCGAGCCACTCGTACATAGGTCGAAAACGTGGCGCCCATCCCGCCGAGCGTTTCGGGGACCATGAGACCCAGCAGCCCGGCCTCGCGGAGATCATCGATGTCGGCGATCGGGAACGAACCCTCCCGATCGTGTCGCTCCGCTCGTGAACGCGACGGGGCCGCTACTCGGCGGGCGACGTTGACCGCGTCGATCATCGCGACTTCACACCGAACCCCTGGTACACCATGCCAACCGAACGGACAGGCCGCATGTCGACCTCCTCCCGGCGCCCGACTAGCCAGGGAACGATGTGGGCAACGGTAGGTCGCAATCCGTGGACGTTCAGCGCGATGCCGGCATCCGCGCACAGCCGTTGCAATCGCGTTGGATTCACGAACAACGCCGGATCGTGAATGCCGCGCGGCACGACGGGCATTCGTTCGCCGATGGTGACGAGCCAGAACGCGCATCGGCGCGTGTCGGCCAGCGTGTCGCAGATGAGCACACCGTTCGGGCGGAGAACTCGACCGATCTCCGAGACTACGCGGTCGAGATCTGCGACGTGCTCGAAGATCTCGCCGGCGACGACAACGTCGACCGAGTGCGTGGCGAAGGGAAGCGCGGCGACATCGCCACGGACCACGTCGATGCCGTGATCCTGCGAGATACGCGTCGTCGATTCCCCGATGTCGACGCCGACGTGATGGTGTCCCTTGGCGCTCACGCGCGGCGCGAGCAGACCGCCGCCACAACCCAGGTCGAGCAGGATCGATCCCGAGCGATCAGCTTGCGGGACCAGCTTCGCGCGAGCTGTGGCAAGCCAATGAAGCGGCGCGAACGCGCCCCGGATCTTCCACCATTCGTCGGCCAGCTCGTCGTAGAGCAACGGGTCGTTCGGCGCTCGTCTCGCCTTGTGCCTCACTCAGCGCGAACGTATCAGGGCTGCGGGGAACACGAGGAGCGCGGTGACAGCCATTGCGTGACACGGGCCGGATCGACAAGCTAATCGTCGCCGGCCAAGTGCGTTCGGCCACAGTACGCACCGCGACCATCGCGGCGTCTCCGATCATGCGCCGAGCGACGCAACCGTTCGGCTCCGCGAGTGGGTGGACGGGACGTGACGGATCGAGCGGTTGGAACCAGGCCGAGGGGTGGAGGGGTGCGACGCGAACAACCGGGGCGGTGCGACCACGGACGGAAGACCAGGCTGCGCCCGATACTCGGCTTGAAGACCGACCGGACCGCCCGCGTCGTCATCCACGGTCACGCATTATGCAGATCCTCCGCCGCAGCCACTACGAACTCGGGAAGGCTCACATCCTCGTAACATCTGATCGTTAGCTTGTCCGGGTGGCCACGGCGAGGAACGATTCGCGTCGCAAGCTTGTCCGCCGTTTCGCCGCACTCGCGACCAAAGTCGGCGGTGCTCGGTGAGCGGCAGGGTGACATCGCCGGTTTCGCCTGTCGTGGTGCGAGATCGGTTGCATAGGGTTTTCGAGGCGACGTGTGACGCGTCGCCGGAGCGGTGCGCGCTGGTGTGCGATAGCGGCTCGTGGTCCTACCGCGACCTGGACGCGCGCGCCAATCGGTTGGCGCACCGGTTGATCTCGGCCGGCGTGCGGCCTGGTGACCGGGTCGGTCTGCTCGTGGCACGTTCGGCAAGTCTGTATATCGGGTTGCTCGGCGTGTTGAAGGCGGGCGCCACGTTGGTGCCGATGGATCCGACCAGCCCGGCTGACCGCGTTTCGGGAATGTGCGCTGATGCAGGGATCGTGCTGGTGGTCACCGAGACGAGGTGGCTCGACAAGGTGAGGGGGGTCGCGTGCCCGTCGATCGAGATCGACTGCGGGGGCGACGAGCGGTCATCGGCGACGTGTCGGGTCGTCGTGAACGCCGACGATGCCCGGGATCCGTTGTGCTACGTGATGTACACGTCCGGCTCGACGGGTACGCCGAAGGGTGTTGCGGTACCCCAGTCGGCGATCTGCAATTTCGTGGCGATCGTCCCGGCTTTGTATGGGATCGTCGAG
>JANMVY010000107.1:0-9915 GCA_031393535.1 Actinomycetes bacterium
ACGCGCCCGAGCATCTGGGGTCATCGGTATGCACCGTTCGCACCGCCCAGCTGATCGCGTCGAGGCCTTGGCGCAACGAGAGGTTCATCGCGCATGACCATTGAAGATGTACTCGACGAGCTTCGCCGTGTCGCGCCCGAACTTCGTGCTCGCGCGGGCGAGGTCGAGCGACTCGGTCGCCTCACCGACGATCACGCCGCGCTGCTCAAGCGCGCCGGGGTCGTGCGTCTACTCCAACCCGCACGTTGGGGCGGGTTCGAGGCCGCGCCCGACTCGCTCTTCCGCGCGGTCGCCGAAGTCGCGCGTCACTGCGGCGCATCGGGCTGGGTGTGCGGCATCATCGGCGTGCACCCGTGGGAGTTGGCCTTGTACGACGAGCGTGCGCAAGAAGAGGTGTGGGGCGATGATCCCGATTGTTGGATCTCGTCGACGTACATGCCGACGGGCACCCTCACACCGGTCGATGGCGGTTACCGGCTACGGGGGCGATGGAGCTTCTCGTCGGGCTGCGATCTGGCCGAGTGGATGTTCCTCGGCGCACTTCTGGCGAACGCGGAGGACGCGTCCGCACCCCCGACCTATTTCCACGTGCTGCTCCCGCGCGCCGATTACGCCATCGTCGACGACACGTGGAACGTGGTCGGCCTCGCGGGCACGGGCAGCAAGGACATCACGGTCGACGACGTGTTCGTGCCCGACTACCGGGCCGTCACCGACCACTGCATCGTCAATGGCACTGCACCCGGCCACGCGACCGCGTCGCGGCTGTATCACATGCCGTGGTCGGCGATCTTTCCCAACGCGATCACCGCGGCCATGATCGGCACGGCCGAGCAGGCCCTGAGTGCGGCCATCGAATATCAGCGGTCGCGGTTCAGCCTGGCCCTCGGCACGAAGGTCGCCAAGGCCGAACACACGATGAGCGTCATCGGCGAGGCTGCGGCCGACATCGACGCGAGCCGCGCATCGATGCTCGCCAACCTCGACGAGATGTGGCAGCTCGTGCAACAAGGAGACGATGTTCCGTTCGACACCCGTGTTCGCAGCCGCGCCGCGCAGGTCCGCAATGGTTGGCGTGCGACTCGTGCCGTCGACGAGCTCTTCGATCTCTGCGGTGGCGGCGCGCTCCGCCTCGACACGGTCTTGCAACGCGCCTGGCGCGATCTCCATGCCGGCCTTCACCACGTGATCAACGTCCCCGATCGGAGCTTCCAGAGCTACGCCTCGACGCTCATGGGGTTCGGTGCTCGCGAGAGCATGGTCTGACGCGACCCCAGATTGGACCCGACCGGTGCGTGGCTGGTTGCATCTCACGGTGACCTGGCCACCCGTCCTGCCGCCGGGGGCTTCGAGCGACGCCGGCGTGCTGCTGCAGACACGGGCACTTCGCGCGCTCGGCGACGGCATCGTCAGCGTGGTGCTTGCCGCCTACCTGAACGCCATCGGGCTCAGCGAGCTGCGCATCGGGATGGTCGTCACCGTCACGCTGCTCGGCTCGGCCGGGCTCACCCTCGCGGTCGGGCTCCGCGCGCACGCCTATCCGCGGCGGCGCCTGCTGCGGCTGGTGTCGCTGCTGATGATCGCCACGGGCGTCGGCTTCGCGACGTTCACCACCTTCTGGGCGATCGCGCTCGTGGGCCTGATCGGCACACTCAACCCCAGCGGCGGCGATGTCAGCGTCTTTCTCCCCACCGAACAGGCGCTGCTGCCCGGCACCATCGCCGACGAACACCGCACCGCGCTGTTCGCCCGCTACAGCCTCATCGGCACACTGGGCGCCGCCATCGGCGCATCGCTCGCCGGCATCCCCGACTGGCTCGCGGGCCGGCTCGACATCACCACAACCACCGCGCTGCGGGGCACGTTCGTCGCCTACGCACTCATCGGTCTGGTCGTCTTCACCCGATACCGCCACCTCACCACCGAAGTCGAACACTCCGGCCCACCGACGCGGCACGCCCTGGGGCCGTCGAAACGCACCGTCTACCGGCTCGCGGCGTTGTTCAGCCTGGACGCGTTCGGCGGCGGATTCGTGATCACCGCGCTCATCGTGCTCTGGCTGCAACGACGATTTGCGCTGTCCCTCGCGGTCAGCGGCGCGGTGTTCTTCTGGGCCGGCCTCCTTTCCGCGTTCTCCGCGCTCGTCGCGGTGCGCATCGCCCGCCGCATAGGCCTGGTCCGCACGATGGCGTTCACCCACCTCCCCGCCAACGGTCTGCTGATCCTCACCGCATTCATGCCCAACGCCGGCCTCGCGGTCGCCTGCCTCCTCGCACGCGCCGCGTTGTCCCAAATGGACGTTCCCGCCCGCACCTCCTATGTCATGGCCGTGGTCACCCCCGACGAGCGCCCCGCCGCGGCCAGCATCACGAACGTGCCACGCAGCCTCGCATCCGCACTCCCGCCCCTGGCCGCAGGGTGGATGCTCACCCACTCCACCTTCGGGTGGCCCCTCATTTGCGGCGGGAGCATCAAAGTCGCGTACGACCTGCTGCTGCTCAACCAGTTCCGCGACCTGCGCCCACCGGAAGAACAGCCGATCGCCTGAACCAACGCCGGAACTACGCGATCGTCAACCGGGTCGCTGCCGTTCACCGTCACCGGGTCGACACGGTCGTCGGTTAGCCTCAGTTTCGTGCGTGTCGCAGAGCGTTCGGTGTTCACGTTCGACAACTCGTTCGTGCGCGAGGTCACAGGCATGTACGAGCCCGGGCAGGCGACGCCCGCTCCAGCACCGAGGTTGCTGCAACTCAACCACGCGCTGGCCACCGAGTTGGGCGTCGATGTCCACGCGCTGCGCGCGCCTGAAGGCGTCGCGATCCTCGTCGGCAATGCGGTACCCGACGGGGCGTGTCCGGTCGCGCAGGCCTACGCCGGCCACCAGTTCGGCCGGTACTCGCCCCGCCTCGGCGATGGGCGCGCACTCCTGCTCGGCGAGGTGCTCGACACGCACGAGCATCGCCGAGACCTGCACCTGAAGGGGTCCGGTCGCACCCGATTCTCCCGCGGTGGCGACGGAAAAGCGGCCGTCGGCCCGATGCTGCGCGAGTACGTGATCGGCGAAGCGATGCATGCACTCGGTATCCCCACGACCCGTGCGCTCGCCGTGGTGGCCACCGGTGATCCCATCATGCGCGACACGATGCTGCCCGGAGCGGTGCTCGCTCGGGTCGCGGCGAGCCATATCCGTGTCGGCACCTTTCAATATGCCGCCGCGCACGATGATCCGACGATGTTGGGGCGTCTCGCCGACTACGCGATCACGCGTCATTACTGCCACGCAGCCGAGGCGCAGAACCCCTACCTTGCGTTCTTCGCCGGCGTCGTCGACGCCCAGGCGTCGCTCGTGGCCCACTGGATGCTCGTCGGGTTCATCCACGGTGTCATGAACACCGACAACATGACGATCTCCGGCGAGACCATCGACTACGGCCCGTGTGCGTTCATGGAATCGTTCGACCCCGCCACCGTCTTCAGCTCGATCGACCACGGCGGTCGCTACGCGTACGGCAACCAGCCAGAGATCGCGCAGTGGAACCTGGCGCGATTGGCCGAGTCGCTGCTGCCATTGCTCGCCGCCGACGCCGATGCGGCTGTGGCCGCGGCGACCGACGTACTACGGTGCTTCTCCGGCCGCTACCACCACCATTGGCGCGCCGGCATGCACGCCAAGCTCGGACTTTTCGATGACCGACAGGGCGACAGCGAGTTGATCGACGACCTACTCGCGCTGCTCCACGCGCAGCGGGTCGACTTCACGTCGTGCTTCCGGGCGCTGTCGTCGTCCGCACGTGGCGACGAGACACGCGTGCACGCTCTGTTCGGCCACTCGGCCGCCTTCGAGACGTGGTCGACCCGATGGTGGGCGCGGTTGTCATCGCAAACAAACGCGGCGTCGGCGATCGCCGACGCGATGGACCGGGTCAATCCCGCCTACATTCCTCGGAATCACCGCGTCGAAGCAGCGCTCGCGGCGGCGAGTCATGACGATCTGGGACCGTTTCGCGAACTCCTAGACGTTCTCGCACAGCCCTTCGACGAACGGCCCGGCATGGAGCAGTACGCCGCGCCGGCCCCGCCGAGCTCTGGCCCGTACCGCACGTTCTG
The DNA here is from genome assembly GCA_031393535.1 of Actinomycetes bacterium. GTDB lineage: Bacteria > Actinomycetota > Acidimicrobiia > Acidimicrobiales > WLNW01 > WLNW01. The sequence goes on from JANMVY010000107.1 coordinate 4,108, forward strand.
TGGAACCTGAGCGACACACGGGCGTCGGCTCGTCGGCGATCGTGGCCAGTGCCGTGGACTCGTGCGACACTGGCGATGTGGTGACCATCACGCCGACAGGGGTCGGGTTCGGTGCGTACGTCAACGGGGTCGATGTTTCGGTCGTGCCGGATGACGAGACGCGCAACGCGGTACAGGCGGCCCTCGACCATCACCTGGTGCTTATCTTCCGCAACGGGCCGTCAGCCGCCACCGACGCCCAGGTCGTCGCGTTCTGCTCGGCCTTCGGGCCGCTGCGGCCGAGCCTGGCCGACCAGTCGCGCATGACCGAACACCCTGCCATCAACCTGGTCGCCAATCGAAACCTGGGTGCGGTGCAGGGCAGTGGCGGGTCGGGCGCGCTGCACTACCACAGCGATCTGCACCATGAGCCGCCGCTGATCGAGTTCATCTACCTCGACGCCTTGCGCGTACCCCGAGCCGGCGGGGCCACCGTATGGGTCGACCTGCGCGAGGCGTACGACGCGCTGAGCGACGATCGCCAGACGCTGATACGTGACCTGACGGTGCGCTACGGACTGCGCAAGGACCTCGACTTCGAGTCCTATTTCAAGGCGTCCGCGACCGAGCTCGCCACCCGCAAGCAGAGCACCGAGGTCGGGCTGGTTCAGGTCAACGCCCGCACCGGTCGCAAGAGTGTGTGGCCCAACGCGGGCCCCCAGTCGAACCACACCGCCCAGGTCGTCGGCATGGACCCCGAGCAGAGCACTGCGCTGCTCACCGAACTGTTCGACCACTGCACCGACGATCGCTTTCGGTACCGTCATCACTGGGAAGCAGGCGACGCGTGCCTCTGGCACAACATCCAAACCCTGCATGGCCGAGAAGCGTTTCCCGAAAACGAAGTGCGCATGATGCGTCACCTCAACATCCTCGGGATCACCGACCCCCATCAGCTCGACTGAGGGCGGTCAGCGCACCGCGTTGCGCCAGGCGTGGGCACGGCCGCCCACCGCAGCGGCACACATCCGAACGCCATTAGGTTGCGCCCATGATTGCACCAGAGAAGTACGGACCCTGGGCCATGGTCCTCGGCGCATCTGAAGGAATCGGCGAAGCGTTCGTGCGCCAGATTGCTGCGGCCGGCGTCAACGTCGTGTTGGTGTCGCGCCGCCAATCGGTGCTCGATGCCCTAGCTGCGTCGCTGCCGGACACGGTGCAACACCGCACGCTCGCCGTCGACCTGACCGCGGACGACGCGGTCGACCAGCTGATCGCCGCGACCGACGACATCGAGGTCGGCCTCGTGGTCTACAACGCGGGTGCCGACACCATGGCGGTCAAGTTCCACGACCGGTCGCTCGACGAGGTGATGCATCTCGTCAAGCTCAACGTCGTGACACCGACCAAGCTGTGTCATCAAATCGGCGCGCAGATGCGGGCGCGAAAGCGCGGCGGCATCATTCTTCTCGGCTCGATGGCCGGTCTTGCGGGCACAGGGTGGGTGGCCACGTACTCGGCGACCAAGGCATACGACCAGATGCTGGCCGAGGGTCTGTGGCGCGAACTCAAAGCGGACGGTGTCGATGTCATGGTGCTGGTGGCCGGGGCGACGGCAACACCTGCGCATGATCGCATGGGCCCCAAGGTCACCAAGGAGTACCCGCCGATGGACCCGGCCGACGTCGCTCGTGAGGGGCTCGCCGCACTCGGCTCTGGGCCACTTCATGTCGCCGGCGACGCGAACCGAGCGAACTTCGCCCGCATGTCGCCCGCGCCGCGCATCGATCTCATCAACCAGATGACGCACGGCACGCACCTCTTGTTCGACCTGACCGACTAGCCGGTTCGACCGATGCGGCGCGTGGTCACCGCGGCCGCGGACCTCGCCATCCCGGTCGTCGTGCTGGCTCTCCCCCACCAGCTGGTGTCGGTGCGCACGCTGGTGACGGCATTCCTTCCGTGTCCTTTGCCCTCGACCATTGCGGCTTCGCCGACTTCACCGGTGCCACACCCTTTGCGCGCGCCGACGACTTGTTCGCGCTCGCGCGAGCCACCAACGTCGTGTGCAAGGTCTCCTCGGTCAACCTGCAGGCGACCGCGGAACCACGAGCACTGTGGCGGAACCTCGTCGACCTGGCGCGCACCACCACTGACGCGCTGGGCCGCGTCGAACGAACCGACGAGCTCGCCGCCACCGCGCAGCGGATCTGGCCCTCGGCGAGCAGACGCGCCCGGGCTAGGACAACTCGAGATCGCGCCAGTCGGGCGTCGTGCACATCTCGTAGAAGTACGGCGATTCGAACGGCGAGTTCACCTGCACGCGACCGAACTCGTTGACGTAGTAGTTCTTGTCGACCGAGCCGGTGTCGGTGAGCAGCACGAGCCCGGCCGCCTCGGCGTCGAGCGCCTCGTTGTAGCGATCGTGCGCGTCCGCGGTGACCTGCACCTGCGAATAGCCGCCCTCGATCATCGCCACGAGGCACTGTGAGATGTAGCGCGACCAGATCTGATACCACGCAGGAAGCGACGTGCCGCCCGAGACCGGCTGCGAGTTCGGCCCGTACAGCATGAACATGTTCGGGAACTCGGGCACCATCATGCTGAGGTATGCCCGAGGGCCGTCCTTCGACCAGCGGTCGTGCAGCCGCACTCCATCGATGCCGACGTACTCGGACGGCCACAGGAACTTGACGACGTCGAACCCGGTCGCGGTGACGACGAAATCGACCTGGCGCTCGATGCCGTCGTCGGTCTCGATGCCGGTCGGCGTCAGCGTGCGGATGCCCTCGGTGACCAGCTCGACGTTGTCGCGGGTCAGCGCCTGGTACCAACCGTTGTCGACGACGGGGCGACGCGTCATCGGCGCATAGTCGGGTACCAACTTCTCGACGAGGTCGGCGCGACCGCCGACCTGCGCCTTGATGTACGCGGTGAGATCGGTACGGATCTGGTCGTTCTTCTGGCTGACGAAGCCACCCTTGGCCTGCCACTCGGGATCGGCCACCATGAGCTCGTGCGACGCGAACAGCGCGGCCGTCGCCGTGTACTTGGCCCAGTTCCAGTAGCCGGGCATGTTGTCGAGCAGCCAGCGCAACTCGGGCTCGACCGGCTGGCCATATTTCGGACGCGGGCTGATCCACTGCGGAGTGCGCTGGAAGACGTAGACCTGCTTCGCCTCGCTGGCGATGGGGCCGACCAACTGCACGCCGGTCGAGCCGTTGCCGATGACGGCGACCGTCTTTCCCGCGAGGTCGTAGTCGGGTGACCACTGGGTCGGGTGCACGATCTTCCCGCCGAACTTCGCGCTTCCCGGGAACTCGACGAACTTGGGGTTCGCGAACACGCCGACCGCGCTGACAACGACGTTCGCGTCGACCTCGAGGGTCGAGCCGTCGGCCTGCCCGATCTCGAGGTGCCACACCGAACGTTCCGCGTCGAAACGCGCCGCCTTCAGGTCGCTGTTGAAGCGAACGTGCTCGAATACGCCGTGCTTCTTCGCGACGTGCTCGATGTAACCCTGCACCTCGGCCTGACGCGCGAAGTGCTGGGCCCACGGGTAGTTCTTCTCGAAGTTGTACTCGTAGGTCAGGCTCAGCGTATCGACGCGCGCGTCGGGGTACTTGTTGGTGCTCCACACCCCGCCGACCTCGTGGCGGCGCTCGTAGATCGTGAACGGGATACCCAGTCGGGCGAACTGTGCGCCGGCCGCGATGCCGCTGAACCCGGCACCGATGATAGCGACGCGGAATCCTTCGGGCAGCGTGGGCTTCTCGCCTGGCCATTCACAGTTCCAGGGGTACTGGTCGAACGCCGGCAGATCGCGGCGGGCCGCGAACTCCTGGTCGGTCATGACGATGCCGGTCGCCATCTCCATCAGCCGCCGCAGCTCGGTCTCCGCGGGTGCCTGCAGGGTGACCCCGGCGGCGTCATTTTGGAGGTAATGCACCGCTTTCGAGATCAACTTCTCTCGGTCGTCGGGCGAGAGTTGGGCGACGGGCCCCGGTGCCGCGAGCTCCGCATCGCCGGTGGCGTGGTACACCGCGACCCGCACGGCCGCCAGGTCGGCCATCTCGACCGCCCGCCGGATGAACGTCTCGTCGACTGCGCTGTCCATGAAGAATCCCCTTCGATCGTTCACGCGCCCGGTGACCCTGCAGGGCCGGGAACGCGTTTCGCCGACGCTCGAACTGCGCGGCGAACACGATGACGGATCGTACCGGCCGCGCGGACGGACCGAAGACTCGTGCTGCGAACGATCCGCCCCAGCCGGGCACACTACTGCGGACCGAAGAACCCCCCGACTTGGAGCCGCCGTGACCGCGTACGTCAGCTATCAAGGCGAGGTTCTGGATCCCGCACGTACGACGAGTACAAGACCAAGGCGGCCGCCAGCATCGCCGCCGCCGCAGGTCTCGCGAGCCGTGGCGCCCTCGACTAGAAACAGCGCACAAGAAACCAACGAGCGTCGAGGAGACATCGGGATGCTGATCGTGGCAGGCACCTTCGAAGTGGAAGCAGCAGACCAGGATGCGTTCGTGACGGCACGCGTCGCCGCCATGCGCGACACGCGCACCGAGGGCGGCTGCCTCGAGTACGTCATGAGCGCGGACCCGGTCGACGCGACCCGGGTGATGCTCTTCGAGCGCTGGGAAGACCAGGCCGCGCTCGATGCGCACATGGCGTTGATCCCGACCAAACCGCGAGCCGGTGGGCCCGCGCCGAAGTCGTTCTCGGTCACGATCTACGACGTTGCCGCGGAGCGGACGTTCGGCTGATTCCGCGATACCGCGACGTGCGCGAGCGCGAGCGCGAGCGCGGCGGTTACCGACTCGCGCCGGGTCAGGTCGTCTCGAGGCCGTCGAAGTCGTCGCGGTCTCGCCAGTCGCGCAGGATCGTGAAGAAGGCTTGCGCGCCGCCGCCGTAGTTGCCACCGAACCAGCCCGGGCCTTCGCCAGGGCGACCTTCGTTGTTGTAGTACCCCGGGGTGCACTCGAGCTGGAACGAGGTGCGGCCTTGATTGGACTCCGCGAGCGCGTGGAGCCAGCCCTGTTCTGCGTCGTCGGTCGGCTCGATGGTCTGGAGGCCCTGGCGCAGCGCGCGACCGATGACATAGGCGACGTGCTGGCTCTGCTCGTTGTACAGCTCGGTGAAGTTCGGACTCACGCCCGACTGGATGCCACCCATGAACAAGCAGTTCGGGAACCCGCGGCTGATGAGCCCGTGGAACGTGGCGACCTGGCGGCCCCACTTCTCGCTCAAGGTGAGCCCGTCGCGACCGTAGATCTCGCAGCCCGCCCGGCGCGTGTACTCGGTGCCCACCTCGAAACCGGTCGCCAAGATCAGGCAATCCACTTCGTACTCGGCGCCGTCGACCACCACGCCGCGTTCGGTGATGCGCTCGACTCCCCGGCCTTGTGTGTCGACCAGGTGCACGCTCGGCCGGTTGAACGTGGCGAGGAAGTCGTCGTGGAAGCACGGCCGTTTGCAGAACTGCCGATACCACGGCTTCAACGACTCCGCGGTCGATGGATCGTGCACGATCTCGTCGACACGCGCGCGGACTTGCGTGTTCTTCGCGAAGTCGGCCAACTCGACCTGCGCCGCGATCTCGTCGGGTGTCATCGGTGAACCGCTGTGGTCGGCTAATCCCGAAAGGTTGCGTAGGATCTCGGTCCAGCCGTCACTGACGAGATCCTCGTCCTGGGATCCCCCCGTCACGATGATGCCGAAGTTCTCGATGCGGCGCTGCTGCCAGCCCGGTTCGAGCGACGCCGCCCACTGCGGGTCGGTCGGCCGGTTACCCCGCACGTCGATCGACGACGGGGT
>JANMVY010000135.1:0-18778 GCA_031393535.1 Actinomycetes bacterium
GCGTGGGCAGCGCACGCACACCAATGCGCGTACTCGTAAGGGGCCGAAGAAGACGGTGGCCGGCAAGAAGAAGGCGGTGCGCAAGTAATGGCGAAGCCGGCAGCGGGTGGGCGTCGCCCACGCAAGAAGGAACGCAAGAACGTCAGCTATGGCGTCGCGCACATCAAGAGCTCGTTCAACAACACGATCGTCACGATCACCGACCAGAGCGGCAACACGCTGGCGTGGGCGTCGGCGGGCAACGTCGGGTTCAAGGGGTCGCGCAAGTCGACCCCGTTCGCGGCGCAGATGGCGGCCGAGCAGTGCGCTCGCCGCGCGATGGAACACGGCGTACGTCGGGTCGATGTTGTCGTGAAGGGTCCAGGTTCGGGTCGCGAAACGGCGATCCGCTCGATCCAGAACACCGGTATCGAGGTCACGGGCATAAAAGACGTCACCCCGGCACCGCACAATGGGTGCCGACCCCCCAAGCGGCGGAGGGTCTGACCAATGTCGCGTTACACCGGTCCCCGTGCACGAGTTTCCCGTCGACTCGGTACCAACATCTGGGGCACGAAGGGCGAGAACAAGGTTCTCGAAAAGCGCCCGTATCCGCCTGGCGAGCACGGTCGAACGCGCCGCCGCGGCAACGTGTCGGAATACCTGCTGCAACTCCAGGAGAAGCAGAAGGCTCGCTTCACCTACGGCCTGACGGAGCGGCAGTTCCGCAACGTGTTCAAGGAAGCGAACCGCCGCGAGGGGGTCACCGGCCTCAACATGCTGCGGTACCTCGAGCTGCGGCTCGACAACGTGGCCTACCGCGCCGGTTGGGGCGCGACGCGGCCGCAGGCCCGGCAGCTCGTCAGCCATGGCCACGTCAACGTAAACGGACGGCGGGTCAACATCCCGAGCTATCGGCTCCGCAAGGGTGATGTCGTCGAGTTGCGCGAGAAGTCGCGCAACATCGTGGTCATCCGCTGGAACATGGATGTGCTCGACCGCGCCACCGTCGCATGGATCGATCGCGAGGACGACGGTCACCGGGTGGTCGTCCGTGACCTGCCCCTGCGTGAGCACATCGACACGCCAGTGCGCGAACAGATGATCGTCGAGCTCTACTCCAAGTAGCGCTTGTCCCACCAAATTTTGCAACAACCCCGGTGCGCCCACCGGGGGTCGACTTCGAAGTTCCGAGGAGCAAACCAAATGCTGGTCATTCAGCGTCCGACGGTCGAAGCGGTTGGGGAGGCGGAAGGCAACCGCCAGCGGTTCGCCATCGGCCCGCTCGAACCCGGCTTCGGTCACACGCTTGGCAATTCCCTTCGCCGTACCCTGTTGTCGTCCATCCCGGGCGCGGCGATCACCCAGGTGCGTTTCGACGACGCACTCCACGAGTTCGACACCATCAATGGGGTCGCTGAAGACGTAACCGACGTCATCTTGAACCTGAAGGACATCGTGATCCGCGGCTACGCCGACGATCCGATCACGGTGCGCCTCGACGTGCGTGGTCCGGCTGCGGTCACTGCGGCGCAGATCCAGCAGCACGCGGACATCGAGATCTTGAACCCCGAGCAGCCGATCGCCACGCTGAACTCAAAGGGTCGGCTTGCGGTTGACATCACCATCGGTCGCGGTCGCGGCTATGTCTCGGCCGAACGCAACAACACCTCCGCAACCATCGGTGTCATACCGGTCGACTCGATCTTCTCGCCGGTGCGCCGTGTGGCCTTCACCATCGAGCCCACGCGCGTCGAGCAGTCGACCGACTTCGACCGGCTCGTGCTCGACATCGAGACCGACGGCTCGATCACGCCCCGTGACGCGCTCGCGTCAGCCGGAGCCACGTTGCGCTCGCTGGTGCAGCTGGTTGAGGAGATGAGCGACTCACCGCAGGGTCTCGAACTCGGCGAAGTCGCGGGGGCATCGTCCGGTTCGCCCGATCTCGATCTGCCGATCGAGGACCTCGATCTCTCCGAGCGGCCGCGGAACTGTCTCAAGCGCGCCCAGATCAACTCGATCGGCGAGCTCCTACAGAAGACCGAGGACGACCTTCTAGCGATCACCAATTTCGGGCAGAAGTCGCTCGACGAGGTCATGGCCAAGCTTGACGAGCGCGGTTTGTCGCTGCGTACGAGGGACTGACGACCATGCCCGCAACACCGAAGAAGGGTCGCCGGTTCGGCGGCAGCGCGCAGCATCAGCGGCTGATGATGGCGAACCTCGTCGCCTCGCTGGTCGCGGCCGAGGGCATCGTCACCACCGAGGCCAAGGCCAAGGCACTGCGGCCCATCGCCGAGAAGATGATCACCAAGGCCAAAAAGGGTGGGTTGCACAACCATCGGCAGGTCGTGGCGTTCATCGGCGACAAGGAAATGGCGTCGAAGCTCTTCAACGAGATCGGCCCGCGGTACGCGGAACGCCCGGGCGGCTACACCCGCATCTTGAAGCTGGGCCCTCGTCAGGGAGACAAGGCTCCGATGGCCCGCATCGAGCTGGTTTAGCCGCGCCGCGGCCCATGGCCGTGACGCTGTTCGATCCCGAGCCGCCGCGTCCCGCCGAACCGACGGCGCGAGTGCGCATGCTCGTCGCCTACGACGGGACGGGGTTTCACGGCTATGCCGAAAATCCTGGGGTCCGCACCGTCGCCGGCGCCCTGCGCGAGGCACTCGAGCGCGTGCTCGGCCACGCGATCGAACTGACGGGAGCAGGGCGCACCGATCGGGGAGTGCATGCTTTCGGCCAGGTGGTCAGCTTCGCGACGCGCGCCGACACCTTCGACCCGGTTGCGCTCGGGCGTTCGCTGAACAAGCTCGTCCGCCCGGCGATCGCAGTCCGCTCCGTCGACTGGGTACGCGACGACTTCAACGCGAGGTACTCGGCCACGGCACGGGTGTATCGGTATCGCGTGCTGAACACGCCGGTGCACGATCCCTTCCGGGCTCGATTCGCCTGGCACGTGCCCCAGCCGCTCGACCTTGCCGCGCTTCGAACCGCCACCGACCCGCTCGTGGGCGAACACGACTTCGCCGCGTTTTGTCGCCGTCCCGCGCCCGGCCTCGACGGCTCCCCGCGATCGCTCCGCCGCACGGTTCTGGGGGCCTCGTGGCGCGATCTCGGCGACGGAGTGCTCGAGTTCGAGATTGCGGCGAACGCGTTCTGCCACCAGATGGTTCGTTCGCTCACCGGCACCCTTGTCGAGGTTGGACTCGGCCGCCGTCGCGCGGGGGAGATGCTGGCCGTCCTACGTTCGCTCGATCGCTCCCGTGCCGGGCGCGTGGCTCCGCCGGAGGGGCTCACCTTGTGGGAGGTTCGCTATGAGCGGGAGCGTCCCCGACGAATCGTTTCGTCGGTTGGTGCCGACGAGCGCCCCACCGGAACTTTCGACTGATCACCCGCCGCAGGTTTGCCGTTGCGGGGTGAAGCCCTTAGCATGGTCGACTGGCCTGTGAGGCGCTTTCGCGCCGCCGCCCCGTCTTCCGTAAGAGGAACGAGTCTTCGTGTCCACGTATTCACCCAAAGCAAGCGAGATTGAGCGCGCCTGGCACGTCGTCGACGCCGAAGGCATGGTTCTCGGTCGGCTGTCGACCGAGGTCGCCCGGTTGCTGCGCGGCAAGCACAAGCCGATGTTCACACCGCACATGGACACCGGCGATCATGTGATCGTGATCAACGCGGAAAAGGTCGTGCTCACGTCGTCGAAGGCCGAGTCCAAGCTCGTCTATCGGCACTCCGGGTACCCGGGGGGCCTGAAGTCCACCACCTACGCCGACATGCTGCGCACCAAGCCTGCCGACGCGGTGCGGCGCACGATCCGCGGCATGATCCCGAAGAATCGCCTCGGTCGCCAAATGCTCACCAAGCTCAAGGTGTACGCCGGCCCGACGCATCCCCATGCGGCGCAGCAGCCGAAGCCGTTCGCCATCGATCACGCCCACGCGGCGAAGGCCTGAGGTCACCGATGTCCAAGCCGCTCGTGCAATCCACCGGTCGTCGCAAGCGGGCCGTCGCCCGGGTGCGGGTCCGCGCCGGTTCGGGTCAGGTCATCGTCAACGGCCGGGCCATGGACGACTACTTCCCGTCGCGTACGCACCGAATGCAGGTGCTCGAACCGATGAAGCTCACCGAGACCGCCGAGGTCTACGACATCGACGTCACTCTGCACGGCGGCGGACCGACCGGCCAGGCCGGAGCGGTGCGCTTGGGCATCGCCCGGGCACTGTGCGTGCTCGACGGTGAGCTGCGGCCGCCGCTCAAGAAGGCCGGGTTCCTCACACGCGACTCACGCGAGAAGGAATCGAAGAAGTACGGCCTGAAGAAGGCCCGTAAGGCTCCGCAATACAGCAAGCGCTAGGAGCGGGGTACATCGGTGCATGTGCTCGGCGCGCCGACTCTGCTCGCACGTGTGTCGCAGGTGCGAGTTGGCACGGGACCGTGCAGCGGACACGTCCGTCGGTGCGCCCGCTAACGGCAGACCGACCCCGGCCGATCGTCCGTTCATGAACTTGCGGTTCGGAACCGATGGCATTCGTGGTCGGGCGTTCGACGAGCTCACCGAGCTCGGCGTCGAAGCTCTCGGCGCCGCGGCCGCGGTCGTGTTCGCCCCGGAACGCTTTTACGTCGCTCGCGACACCCGCGAATCGGGCCCGGTGCTCGCGCGGGCGCTGCACTCGGGGTTGGCCTCGGGCGGGGCCGAAGTGGTCGACCTCGGGGTGGCTCCGACCCCGGCGGTGGCCTGGCTTGCGGCGGCCGACGGGGTCCCCGGCGCGGTGATCTCGGCATCGCACAATCCGTTTCAGGACAACGGTGTGAAACTGTTCGGGCCGGATGGGCGCAAGCTGGCCGATGCTCAGCAGGACGCAGTCCAGGCGCAACTCGACCTCCCGCTCTCGGCGACGGCGCGTCCGCACAATCCGGCGCGCGTGCGCGAGGGCGCCGCGCTGGTCGAGCGCTACGTCGACGCGGTGATCGCTTCACTCGACGGCCGCACTCTCGCAGGGATGACCTTGGTGATCGATTGTGCGAACGGCGCGAACAGCGCGGTGGCACCCGACGCGCTGCGCGCGCTCGGCGCTGAGGTCGAGGTGATCTTCGCCGCGCCTGACGGTCGGAACATCAACGAACGGTGTGGCTCGACGCACCCGGAGGCCTTGCAGCAGGCTGTGCGACACCATGGCGCTGACGCGGGGCTCGCGTTCGACGGTGACGCCGATCGGGTGCTCGCGGTTGGCGCCGATGGCACCCTGGTCGATGGCGATCAGATGCTCGCAATCTGTGCCATCGACCGTGCCGCACGGGGTGTGCTGCGCCACAACACGGTGGTCGTGACAGTGATGACCAACCTCGGGTTCCGCCTCGCAATGCGCGAGCGCGAGATCTCGGTGGTGCAGACCGCTGTGGGCGATCGGTACGTGCTCGAGGCGCTCGAGGCCGGTGGCTACACGTTGGGCGGGGAGCAATCAGGGCACGTGATCTTCCGCGACCTCGCCACCACCGGCGACGGCCTGCTCACCGGCGTGCAGTTACTCGACGCGGTGGCCCGCTCGGGGCGCTCGCTCGCCGCGCTCGCCGCGGAGGCGATGCATCGCTTGCCGCAGGTTTTGCGAAACGTGCGCGTCGAACGCGTCGATCCGTCATTGGTCGACCGGCTCCGGCCCGACACCGAGCGGGTCGAGGCCCGGCTCGGAGTGACCGGTCGCGTGTTGGTGCGAGCGTCGGGAACCGAACCCCTCATTCGGGTGATGGTCGAAGCCGAGTCAGCTGTCGTGGCTTCCGCAGCGGCGGACGAGTTGGCCGCTGCGGTAGGTCGTTTGGCTCGATCAACGCCCATGTCCTGAACTCGGATGACCCCCCGCGTAGACTTGCGGGGGTCGTCGCCAACGCCTTCGGAGGCCACCTTCATGTGCGGAATCATCGCCGTCGTCCGTCGGGCGCCGACCCGCGCCGTGCCGTCGTCGGCCGAGGTGCGGGTTCCGCTCGGCCAGGTCGCCGCCGCCTTCACCGTCGCGGCCGTCATGGCGCGGGGCGCGGAGGCGCTCACTGACGCCGTAGCGCGGATCGAGTACGCCAACGCGTTGCTGCTCGGTGTGCCCGGTCTGCAATGCCAACGACTCGACCCCGCGCTCGGTCCGCTGCTCGCGGCCGATGTCGCTGCGATCAGCGCGGCGCTCATCGCGCTCGAATCGGCCCTCGACCGCTCGCCGGTCACCGACATCGAACAGGTCAACGCGCTGTTGATCCGTGCCAAGGATGCGTGCTGGAGCCTCGGGCGCGACCGTCTTCGCACGGCAGTCGCGGTCACCGATCTCGCCGGCGTGGGTCCGAGCCTCGCGGGGGTCGCCGTGTACCTGTCGGTGCAGCAGGCATTGTCTGCACTCGATCGCCTCGAGGTGCGCGGACGCGACAGCGCCGGATTGCATCTCTTGGTTTTCGACCACGGGCTGGACGTTACGGAACCGGCACTCGCGGCGCAGCTGGCGCGGCGCGGGGGTGACGCCTTGTTCCAGAACCGGTCGATCCGCCTGGGTCCCGGGTGGCTGAGCTTCGTGTACAAGGAGGCGGCCGAGATCGGGGAGCTCGGTGACAACACCCGTTCGCTACGGTCGGCGATCCGCGACGACGACCTCTTGCGTCGCGCGCTGAGCGCGCCTGCAGTGCACGCAGTGGTGCTCGGCCACACGCGCTGGGCGAGCGTGGGCATCGTCTCCGAGCCGAATGCGCACCCGCTTAACAGCGAGCAGACCAATTGCGCACCGGGCCCGTATGCCATCGGGGCCTTGAACGGCGACGTCGACAACTTCGCCGATCTCATCGCCACCGAAGGTCTGTGCATCGCTCCTGAGATCACCACCGATGCGAAGGTGATCCCTGCGTTGTTGTCGAAGTACCTACTCGACGAGCATCGCACGATCGACGCGTTCCGACGCACCGTGGCGGGTTTCGAGGGTTCGATTGCGATCGCGGCGAGCACCGTGCAATCGCCCGACACGTTGCAGCTCGCCCTCCGCGGGAGCGGGCAGGCGCTCTACGTCGGGCTCGCCGACGATGCGTTCATCGTCGCGAGCGAGCCGTACGGCGTGGTCGAGGAAACGTGCCGCTATCTCCGCATGGACGGCGAGACCCCGGGCAATCCCGAGAACGCGAACGCGAGCCGCGGTCAGATCATCGAGCTCGACGGGCGCGCGGCCGGCACGATCGAAGGTATCGCACGTGTGGCGTACGACGGCACCCACTTGGCCGTGCGCGCCGACGAGATCGTGACTGCGCAGATCACTACTCGAGACATCGATCGCGGTGACGCGCCGCACTACCTGCTGAAGGAGATCTCCGAGGCGCCCGCGTCATTTCGCAAAACGTTGCGCGGCAAGCTCGTCGAACGTGACGGCGTGATGCAGGTGTCACTCGGCAACGACACGCTGTCCGCTTCGCTGCGGGCCCGACTCGCGTCGGGTGCGATCCGGCGCATCCTCACGATCGGTCAGGGCACGGCGGCGGTCGCGGCCCAGAGCGTCGCCGTTTCGATCCGCGACGAGTTGCGCGAGTTGCCCATCACGGTCGAGGCGGTCCTGGCCACCGAACTGTCTGGCTTCGAGGCACGCAGCGACATGTCGGACTCGCTCGTCATCGCAGTGAGCCAAAGCGGCACCACCACCGACACCAACCGTACGGTCGACGTGATCCGCGCCCGCGGTGCGACCGTAGTGGCCATTGTCAATCGGCGCAACAGCGACCTCACCGACAAGGCCGATGGCGTGTTGTACACCTCAGACGGTCGCGACGTCGAGATGAGCGTGGCGTCGACCAAGGCGTTCTACGCGCAGATCGCCGCCGGCTTCCTCTTGGCGGTCGCGATCGCCGACGTGGTGCGCGGCGAGGTGATCGTGAGCGCAACACGCCAGGCGCTGCTGCTCGCGTTGCGCGACCTGCCCGATGCGATGACGGCCACGCTCGCGACCCGACCGGCCATCGCCGATGCCGCGCGTCGCCACGCGCTCAGTCGTCGGTACTGGGCCGTTGTCGGCAACGGGCCGAACTACATCGCGGCCAAGGAGCTGCGCATCAAGTTGTCCGAACTCTGTTACAAATCGATCGCGCACGATGCCACCGAGGACAAAAAGCACATCGACCTGTCGTCGGAGCCCATGATCCTTGTGTGTGCGGCTGGTCTCGTCGGCTCCACCGCCGACGACGTCGCGAAGGAGGTCGCGATCTATCGAGCGCACAAGGCCGCGCCGATTGTGATCGCGAACGAGGGAGAGACTCGTTTCTCCGCGGCCATGGACGTGATCGCGGTGCCCCCCGTTCACCCGCGCCTCGCGTTCGTGCTGTCGACCATGGTCGGTCATCTGTTCGGGTACGAGGCGGCGCGTGCCATCGATGCGTCGGCGCGTCCGTTGCGCGAGATCCGCAACGCGATCGAACAGGCCACCGTGGCCGATCCGAACGCGTCCGGTGAGCAGTTGCTGTCCGGTCTGCGCCCGGTGTTCGAGCGCCAGGCCTCGGCCTTCTTCGACGGACTGCGGACAGGGCTTTACAACGGTCACCTCGAAGCGAGCACCGCAGTTCGGGTGGCGGCAACGTTGCGGTACGGGCTCGAGCAGGTGCCCCTCGAGTCGTACCAGGTCGAGTTCGGTCGTATCGGCACACCGAGCGTGGTGCTCGATGACCTCGTTTCGGCGGCCACGCTCGCGATCGAGGAGCTCACCCGACCGATCGACGCGATCAAGCACCAAGCGAAGACCGTCACGGTCGGTATCTCGCGGAGCGACGAGACCCTCTTGCAGAGCACGCTTGCTCGTGCGGTGATGGAAGCGGGCACGCCTCGCGATCGCCTCACCTATCGCACTCTTCGCACGCTCGCCGATCTCGATCCTGCGGTGGTCGAGACGCGTGGGTTCATCCGCTACCGCATCGAGGGGGTCGATGAGGACGACACCGCGACCGCCGTGGTCGTCGACCGCGGTGGGCTGTCGCGTTCGTTGCCCTCGCGTACCGATCGCGATCCGACTCTTCGGGGCAGCAAGCACAAGGTCGCGTTCGAGAAGCTCGTGTACGTCGCGCGTGGGTACGACGGCCGGTCGATCATCCTCGTTCCCGAGGTGAAGGACAATCACACCACCGGCATCACGCTGTTGCACGTGAAGTTCCACGAGCGCCTGCGTCCGGCCGCGATGCGTGGGGTGCTGCAGGGCTACCGCGAGCGGTACGCGTCCCTCCGCGACATGGTCACCGAAACCGAGCCCACGTTTCGAGAGGACGTCCTCGGCGATGTCGACGTGCTCGAGTTGCTCACGACTCCCGTCGTCGAGTTGGCGGCGCATTGGCGCTCTGGCACGCCCGACCCGGTGTCATGATCGGCATCGGCCTCGACCTGGTCGAGATCGAGCGGTTCCGGCTCGCGCTCGGACGCACACCCGGCCTGAAGCGGCGGCTCTTTCGACCCGAAGAACGGGCCTACGCCGATCTCCGTCTCGACCCTACCGAGCGGTACGCGGTGCGGTTTGCGGCGAAGGAGGCCGTGATGAAGGCCCTCGGGTGTGGCCTAGGAGCGATCGCGATGTTCGACATCGAGGTCGTGCGCGCCGAGTCGGGCGCGCCATCGTTGCAGCTGCACGGAACCGCCCACGGTCGCGCCCACGAGCTCGGGGTCACCCAGTGGCTACTCTCGCTCACGCACAGCACCCGCGCGGCACAGGCGATCGCTGTGGCACTTTGATGTATTCGGCCCGCACGACGCGTGCCTGTCGGCGTGGTTCCCCCGCGTCGCGTTCATGATCCCGATCGTCACTCCCGCGGAGATGGTGGCGATCGATGCCGCAGCTCCCGAAGCGGTCGAGGTGTTGATCGATCGCGCGGGCGCCGCCATCGCCCGCCGAGCGCTGACATTGGTCGGTGGGGCCTACGGGCGCCGGGTGGTCGTGGTGGCCGGCAAGGGCAACAACGGCAACGATGGACGCGCCGCTGCGGCACGACTCGCGGCTTGCGGAGTCCAGGTGCGCACCTTCGACGCCGAGAACGCGCCAGCCGTCTTGCCGTCCTGCGATCTCGTGATCGACGCGGCATACGGCACCGGTTTGCAACGTGACTATGTCGCACCTCGCCCCGCGGCGCTGATCACGCCGGTGCTCGCTGTCGACATCGCGTCAGGGGTCGATGGGCTCACTGGCGTCGCGCGTGGCGCGCCAGTGCGCGCAACCCACACGGTGACGTTCGCGGCGGTCAAGCCGGGCCTGTTGCTCGCTCCCGGTCGAGACGCGTGCGGAACGGTCGAGGTGGCCGACATCGGCCTCGACGTGTCGCGCGCGCGAGCGCATCTGGTCGAGGCTTGCGATGTCACGAACTGGTTGGCGCCGCGCGACACGGCAACGCACAAGTGGCGAGCGGCGGTGTGGGTCATCGCGGGATCGCCGGGCATGACCGGCGCGGCGCGGCTCGCGGCGGGCGGAGCAATGCGGGCCGGCGCGGGATACGTGCGGTTGTCGGTGCCGGGCGGGCACGACCCGGGAGCTCCCACCGAGGTCGTGCAGGTGTCGTTGTCGCGTGCGCTCGCGGTCGATGCCGTCGAGGCGGCGCGGTTCGGCGCGGTGGTGGTCGGTCCGGGGCTCGGCCGCGACCCCGCGTTGGCCGAGGCGCTCGGCAGATTCGTAACCGCGCTCGCACGACCACTCGTGCTCGACGGTGACGCGCTCACCATGCTCGGCACGCACGCCTCCGAGCTACTGTCCCGACGGGCGCACCCCACGGTGCTGACGCCCCATGATCGCGAATTCCGTGACCTCGCCGGTGACGAACCCGCGGCTGATCGGTTCGCATCGGTCCGCTCGCTCGCCGCACGATGCAACGCAGTGGTGCTCTTGAAGGGGCCCACGACGATCGTTGCCGACCCGCAGGGCATCGTGCTGGTGTCGACCACCGGTGATTCGCGGCTCGCCACCGCGGGTACCGGCGACGTGCTCGCGGGCATTGTCGGCGCGTTCTTGGCGCGCGGTGTAGAGCCACTGCGCGCCGCGGCCGGTGCGGCGTACGTACACGGCGCGGCGGCTCGGCTCGCGCCGGTCGAGGGCATGATTGCGAGCGACCTGCTCGTGCACCTGCCCACGGTTTTGTCCGCCATGCGGGGGTCGTGATGCGGCCGACATGGGTGTCAATCGATCTCGACGCCATCGAACACAACGTGCGAGCGCTGCGCGCGATCGTGGCCCCGGCGCAGGTGTGTGCCGTGGTCAAGGCCAACGGGTACGGCCACGGCGCGGTGCCCGTTGCGCGTGCGGCCCAGCGCGGGGGGGCGTCGTGGTTGGCCGTTGCGTTCGTCGACGAGGGTCTCGAGTTGCGCGCTGCGCGTATCGATACGCCCATCCTCGTGCTGAGCGAGCCTCGTCCCGACGAGATGCGCGCGGCGCGTGACGCGGATCTTCGGGTCACGGTGTACACGTCCGACGGTGTGCGCGCCGCGGCCGGGTCTGCGAGCATCGACAAACCGTGGCCGGTGCAGCTGAAGCTCGACACCGGGATGAACCGAGTGGGCGCAGACCCCAGGGACGCAGCCGAGCTCGCGGACGCCATCGTCGCGTCGGGCTCGCTCACTCTCGAGAGCGTGTGGACGCACTGCGCGGTGGCCGACGAACCCGGTCACCCGTTCACCACGACCCAGCTCGATCGGTTCGCGGGAGCGCTCGACCTGCTCGAGTCGCGGGGACATCATCCGGCTATGACCCATGCTGCGAACTCGGCGGGCGCGATCGCGGAGCCCGCAGCGCGTCTCGCACTGGTGCGCTGCGGTATCGCGATCTATGGCATCGCGCCGTCCGGCAGTCTCGAGGGCCTGGCTCCGCTGCGTCCCGCGCTTGTTCTGCGCAGCGAGATCGCGCATGTCCACGACGTCGCCGAAGGCGAGACGGTCTCGTACGGACGGCGCTGGTGCGCGACCGTACGTACTCGGGTCGCCACGGTACCCATCGGTTACGCGGACGGCGTGCGGCGGTCGTACGGACTCGACGGCGGCGAGGTGCTCGTTCGCGGTGCGCGTTGCGCGGTGCTCGGGGTCGTCACGATGGACCAACTGATGATCGACGTCAGCGAGATGGACGCGACGGTCGGTGACGAAGTGATCCTCATCGGTCGCCAGGGCGACGAGGTCATTACGGCGAACGAGGTGGGTGAGGTGCTGGGCACGATCGGATACGAGGTGACGTGCGCGATAAGCGGGCGGGTGCCTCGTCGGTACCTGGGCGGTGAGTGAGTGCGCACCATCGAGGTTCCAATCGAAGGCGTGGTGGTCGGCCATCACACTGACGCGTCCGCGCGCACGGGGTGCACGGTTGTGGTGTTCCCCGAGGGCTCTGTGGCGTCGGGCGAGGTGCGGGGCGGCGCGCCCGCCACTCGCGAGTTCGCATTGCTTGATCCCACGAGAACCGTCGCCCGCGTCGACGCCGTGGTGTTGAGCGGCGGTTCCGCGTTCGGGCTCGCTGCCTGCGATGGGGTGATGCGGTGGTGCGCCGAGCACGACCGCGGGTTCTCGACCGCAGCCGGTCGCGTGCCGATCGTGGTGGGCATGTCGTTGTTCGATTTGTCGCAGGGCGACGCATCGGTGCGACCCACCGCCGACAACGGCTACCGCGCCGCACAGACCGCGTCGAGCACCCCAGCGTGGGGTGGGGTCGGCGCGGGGACCGGCGCCACCTTCGGCAAATGGCGGGGCAAGGATCACCAACGCCCGGGCGGACTCGGTGTCGCGGTGGTCCGGCGCGACGAAATCTTCGTGGTTGCGTTCGTCGCGGTGAACGCCGTGGGGGAAATCGACGACGGGTTGGCGGCCGCGGCAATCGCCGACGGGTCGTTCGTCTGGCCCGTGCCGCCGGAGCAGTTCGGTGAGACCACACACGACGCCGGGGTGAACACGACCATCGGGGTGATCGTCACCAACGCGGTACTCGACAAGACAGGTTGCCAATTGCTCGCGCAAAGCGGCCACGACGGGTTGGCTCGTGCGCTCTTCCCGGCGCATGCCTGCAGCGACGGTGATGCGCTGGTCGCGGTGTCGGTGCCGCCGGTCGGCGCATGCGGAACACCCGTTGCGGGCGGGCTCGACGTCGTTCGCATCCTCGGCACGGTCGCCGTGGAGCGGGCGGTGCGTTCGGTAGCCTGAGTCCCCGTGCCGATCACCGCTTCGTCATCATCGGTCGCCAAGACGCGCGAGCTCGCTGCGACGCTCGCCGAGCTGACCCGACCCGGTGACGTGTTCCTGCTCATCGGCGGGCTCGGGGCAGGAAAGACGGCGTTCACCCAAGGGTTCGGTGCCGCGCTCGGCGTGACCGACCCGATTACCAGCCCCACCTTCACCCTGGCGCGCGCATACAGCGGCCGCCTCGAGATGAACCACCTCGATGTGTATCGGCTGACCCAACTCGACGAGGTGATGGACCTCGGTCTGCAGGAGTTGCTCGACGGCGATTCGGTCACGCTCATCGAATGGGGTGACGTCATCGCGCCCGCGTTGGCGGCTGATTACCTCGAGGTGCACCTTATGTTCGGTGACGATGACGACGAGCGTTTGATCACGCTCACTCCGGTGGGGGTGAGGTGGTCGGCGCGCACGCGGGCCCTCACCGCCGCCATCGATCGTTGGACCGGCACAGGTGGAGGGGACAACTGATGTTGGTGCTCGGGATCGAAAGCGCGACCGCGCAGGTCGGTTGCGCGATCGGCGGGCATGAAGGTGTGCTCGCCTCGGCGCACTCCTCCCGCGCGAAACGACACGCCGAGATCCTCACGCCGCAGATCGACTTCGTCCGGCGTCAGGCTCGTATCGAGCTGCGCGAGATCGGCGTCGTCGCCGTCGACCTCGGCCCCGGGTTGTTCACCGGACTTCGCGTAGGTATCGCGTCGGCGATGGCCATCGCGCACGCGTTGACGGTACCCATGATCGGTGTTGCGAGCCTCGATCTTCTCGCGTTCCCGGTGCGGTTCACGAGCAAGCTCATCGTGGCGGCGATCGATGCGCGGCGCGGCGAGCTGTTCTACGCGTTCTACCGGCCGGTGCCCGGCGGCGTCCAACGAGTATCGGAGTACGAGGTGTCGTCGCCCGACGACCTCGCGTCCGAGATCCTTGCGCACAGCGAGGACTGCCTCGTCGTCGGTGATGGGGCGCTGCGCTACCACGAGGTGTTCGACGGTCTACGCAAGGTCGAGCTGGCGGACTTCGGCTTTGCGCACCCGAACGCCGCCTCGCTGGTGCAGCTGGCGCACGCGCAAGCCTTACGCGAACAGTGGGTTCGACCGTGGGAGATCGTGCCCTTGTACCTGCGCAAGCCCGACGTGGACATCAACTGGACCACACGGGACTCGAAATGAGGACAACCGCGACCAACGTGCAGCTCGAGACCATGGAGCGACTTCATCTCCGTGAGGTTCGACGGGTCGATCGCCTGGTCTATTCGCGGCCATGGTCGCTCGCCATGTTCCGCGAGGAGCTCGAAAAACGTGATTCGCGCCGCTATGTGGTCGCGAAGATCGCCGGCACGCACGTCGGTCACGCGGGCCTGATGCTCATCACCGACGAGGGTCACGTGTCGACGGTGGCTGTCGATCCGGCGTACCAACGACGCGGTATCGGCACCTTGCTGCTGCTCGATCTGCACCGTCATGCGGTCGACTCGGCCGTGCGGGCAATGACACTCGAGGTGCGCGTGTCGAACACGCCGGCGATCGCGTTGTACCGCCGCTTCGGCTACGCGCCGGCGGGCGTGCGCAAGGACTACTACAGCGACGAAGGTGAGGACGGTCTCGTCATGTGGGCGCACGACATCCAACGGCCCGAGCATCGCGAGCGTCTCGATGCCATCGAGGCCGAAGCGAGTTCGCGATGACCGACATGCGCATTCTCGGAATCGAAACCTCGTGCGACGAAACAGCCGCCGCGGTCGTCGTGAACGGCACGCGCGTGTTGTCGTCGGTTGTCTCCACGCAGATCGACCTCCACGCGCGATACGGCGGGGTGGTGCCCGAGGTCGCGAGCCGCGCGCATGTCGAGATGCTCACGCCAGTCGTCTCGCAGGCCCTGCTCGAAGCCGGCATGGTCGACGGCGCGAAGGTCGACGCGGTCGCGGCCACGGTCGGGCCCGGCCTGATCGGTTCGTTGCTCGTGGGGGTCAGCGCGGCCAAGGCACTCGCGCTCGTGTGGGACGTGCCGTTCGTCGCGGTGAACCACCTCGAGGCGCACCTCTACGCGGCGTTCCTCGAGGAGCCCGATCTCGATCTGCCGCTCGTGGTGTTGCTCGTCTCGGGCGGGCACACGATGCTCGTCTGCATGGAGGGTCACGGTCGCTACCGCCTGCTGGGCCAGACCGTCGACGACGCGGCCGGCGAGGCGTTCGACAAGGTGGCGCGGTTCCTCGATCTCGGGTACCCCGGCGGACCGGCTATCGACCGTTTGGCGATGGAGGGCGATCCGCACGCCGTCGCGTTCCCGCGGCCCATGAAGAACGACGGATACGACTTCAGTTTCAGCGGCCTGAAGACGGCGGTGGTGAACCATGTGCGCAAGCATCCCGAGATCAACGCGGCCGATGTTGCGGCGTCGTTCCAAGAAGCCGTGTGCGATGTGCTGATCACGAAGGCGCGCCGCGCCGCCCGCGAGATCGGGGCGAAGGGCTTGTGCCTCGGCGGCGGGGTCGCTGCGAACTCGCAGTTGCGTGAGCGGATGCTCGACGCGTGTGTGGCCGATGGCTTGCACGCGTTCTTGCCGAGCCGGGCGATGTGCACCGACAACGCGGCCATGATCGCCGCCGCGGGTTGGTACCGCCTCGCGTCCGATGGTCCGTCGTCCCTCGACACCGGCGCGAACCCGAGCCTGTCGCTCGCGGTGCTCGACCCCTGAGCGGCGCCCAACCGTTCTGGGACGCGCGCGGGGTCGATTGCGGCAAGAATGCGTCCATGGACGTCTACGAAGCGCTCTACACCACCCGCGCCATGCGGCGCGTCAAGCCCGATCCGATCCCGCTCGAGGTTCAGCGCCGAATCCTCGATGCCGCGGTGCGCGCGCCGTCGGGGGGGAACGCGCAGAATTGGCGGTTCCTCCTGGTCGATGACGCCGACGTGAAGGCGGCGATCGGCCCGATCTATCGCGAGTGCCTCGGCACCCTGTGGACCACCTTCTACAAGCCGCGCGTCGATGCCGCGATGGCAGATCCCGATATCGCCGACAGCAAGTCGTTCGTGAAGATGCGCGCCTCCGCGCAGCATCTGGCCGATCATTTCGAGGGCTACCCGTTGCTCTTGTTCGGTTTCGCCCGCGGCGACGGCAGCGGTGGTTCGATCTTCCCTGCGGTGTGGAGCGCACAACTTGCAGCTCGAGCCGAAGGCGTGGGCTCGGCGCTCACCAGCGTGCTCTTGTTCCGAGCGGCGGACGTGCTCGAGATCCTGGGCGTGCCCGCGCACGAGCAATGGCACATGGCGTGCTGTGTGACCTTCGGATATCCGACCGGCAAGTGGGGTGTACCCGGGCGGGTGCCCGCGCACGAGGTTGCGCACCGAAACCGCTGGGGTGCGCCGGTCGGGTTCGAGATCGACGAAGCGCTCTGGCCCTGAGCGTGGCCGCCGCGGACAGCCGTTTGGGTGCCGTCGTCGTCGGTACGGGGTTCGGCGTGCTCACCCACCTGCGTGCTCTGCGCGCCGCGGGTATCGACGTGGTGGCACTCGTCGGACGCGACGCGGCCAAAACGGCGGAGCGTGCGGCGCGTTTCGGGGTGCCGCACGCCTCGACCGACCTGGGTGCGGCCCTCGCGATGGCCGGCGTCGACATGGTGGCGGTGGCCACCCCGCCGTTCACGCACGGGCCGATCGTTCTCGAGGCGATCGCCGCGGGCAAGCACGTGCTGTGCGAGAAGCCGTTCGCGCGCGATCTCACCGAAGCCAAGTCGATGCTGGACGCGGCCGAGCGTGCGGGCGTCGTGCATCTGCTCGGCACCGAGTTCCGCTTCGCGACTGCGCAGGCGCAGCTCGCCCGCGTGGTCTCGCAAGGTCGCATCGGTGAGCCACGGCACGCGATCTTCCAGTTGCAGCTCCCGTCGCTGGTCGACCCCGACGCGGGCGTGCCCGCCTGGTGGGTGCTCGCGGGCGAGGGAGGCGGCTGGCTCGGCGCGTACGGGTCGCACATCGTCGACCAGATCCGCACCACTCTCGGAGAGTTCGCCGGTCTGAGCGCGTCGTTGCAGACGCTCGCGCCGCGACCTGCCATGACCGCCGACGACACGTACACGGTGCATTTCCGCTTGCACAACGGCTGCGCGGGGGTGATGACGAGCTCGTGTGCCTCGGGGGGTCAGTTCGTGGCCACGACGAAGATCACCGGTAGCGGTGGTGCGGCATGGGCACAGGGCGACGACGTGTGGATCGACACCGGGTCGGGCCCCACGCTGGTGCCGACGCCGGCTGATCTGCCGGTGGAGCAACCGGACCCACCGCCGGGCGAGCTGTTGCACACGACCTACGATTACTGGCACTCGACAGGCATGGACCTCGCACCGTACCGACGGGTGTACGAGGTGCTGCGCGACCGCGTGCTCGGGCGCCCGGTCGGCCCGGATCCGACTGCGGCCACCTTTGTCGATGGCGTCGCCGCGCAAGCGGTGCTCGACGCGGTGCGACGAGCTTCGACGAACGGCACATGGGAGTCCGTCGAGCCGGTGTGAACCGCGCGTCAGCCGATGTGCGGTGGCTGCTCCGGGATCGGATCCTCGGCGGTGTGACCGTCGACCGACGTGTGCGTGGTCCATGTCGTGCCGTCCCACCACCGCAGCGGGTACCTGCCCCATGGGTCGGCGAACCACCCGGGCGGGAAGGTGGCCTGCCAGGGATGGGCCAGGGGGTAGCCCGCGGCGGACGGCGTGGGGTCGGCCTCGCGGAGTAGCTGCTGGCGATCCGCGATACGCACGAGCACCGAGCTCGCGAGCACCGCGGTGATGAACGAAGCGATCGCGCCGGCGATGACCCACGGACGGGCCGCAGCGATCGCGTCGGCCACCGCGTCATCGAACGTGCGGGAGTTGCGGGCATCGCGCAGTGAGTCGAACATCGCGGAGTCGAACATCGCGCCGAAGATCCTGATCATGGCGATGACCCCGATCGTTGCGCTCACCAGTCCGCCGATGAGCACGGCGCGGACCGGTGCGCTGGTCGGGTTCTCGCGCCACGACGGGTCGTCGTGGCGCGTGGCGGGGTGGCTGCCGCGCCAGAGCTCGCCCAGTTGCAGCGCCGGGAGCACCGCGCTGGCGAGGGGGATGAGTCGCCCGGCCACGGCCCACGCGGGACCCCACCTGCTGGCGGGTCGGCCGAGCTGGGCGTGGGCCTTCGCGAGCCGCCAGGTGGCGACGATCACGAGCACGGTCCCGGCGAGGCTCACCAGCGTGAACAGATTGGCGCCGTGGCCGTAGCCCGTGCCGAACGAGTACGGGCGAACGTTCCCTGCCCGGGCGGCGCGAACGGCATCGCCGCTCCGCACTGCGGCGGCCACCCCGGCCACGGCGATGCTCACGAGCCACCCGGCGCACGCCGACCGGACGAAGCGACGGTTGTCGCGCCACGGGGACACGATCGGGGGGGGATACATCGCGTGGAGTCTGCCAGTCGCATGCAGCAGATGCCTTGTGGCGGATCATCCGGAAAGCAGTTAGCACTCGGGAGTTGTCACTGCTAACGAGCGCGCCTAGAGTTAGCACTCGCCCAGTGTGACTGCTAATCGCCAATGGAGGCGCGTGCATGAAGCTCCATCCCCTCGAAGACCGCATCGTCGTGCGGCCCGGTA
>JANMVY010000150.1:0-2822 GCA_031393535.1 Actinomycetes bacterium
CGACCAGGCGGAGCCCGACGGTCATGTTGTACGCCGAGCTGGTCGGGTCGAGCTTGTGCAGGAACCACTGCTGCTCTTGTGCGAACCCCAGCGGGGCACGAACCTCGGCCCGCAACGCGCGACGGTCGGGCTTGCCGCCCGTTGTGCGCGGCAGGCTCGCACGCCGTTCGATGCTCGCAGGGAGCGCATACGCGGGCAGCGTCGCCGCGGCGTGGCGCGGAGTTCGGCGACGTCGATGTCGACACCGTCCTTCAGCACCACATGGGCGGTGATCGCAAGGTCAGCGTCGGTGCCCGTGACGACGGCAACGGCTTCGCGCACCGCGGGATGGGATTGCAGGACCGTCTCGATCTCGCCGAGCTCGATACGGAACCCGCGGATCTTCACCTGGTCGTCGACTCGTGCCTCGAAGACGAGTTGCCCGTCGGGTGCGCTGCGCACGCGATCGCCGGTGCGGTAGTACACGTCGTTCGTGGTTCCCGTGGGGTCGGTCACGAATCGCTGCGCGGTCAGCTCCGGTCGGTCGTGATAGCCGATGGCGACCTGTGGACCACCGAGGAGGAGCTCGCCCGACTCACCGTGGGTCACCGGTCGATCCCGCTCGTCGACCACGAGCGCAATGACGCCGCTGAGCGGTGTGCCGATCGGCACCAGCTCGCCGGGCGCGAAATGCTCGCCTGTGAGGTCGGCGATGGTGGCCGCGATGGTCACCTCGGTCGGCCCGTACGAGTTGAACAGCGAACGTGCGCGACCGAGCCGATCGTTCCACTGGTTCACGATCTCGGCCCGGGCTGCCTGGCCGCCGATGATCACCGTGCGGACCCGTGCCGGGAGGTCGAGGGCGGCCTCGTCGAGGTCGGTGACGAGGCCGGCCCAGAACGCGGTCGGCAGTCCCAGCACAGTGACGCCGAGCTCGTCGAGCACGTCGACGAACCACCCGGCGCTGCCGAGCAGCGAACCCGGGGGAACGACCAGCGTGGCCCCGACCGAGAGCGTCACGAAGATCTCCTCGACCGAGCTGTCGAAGCTCAGCGAGTGGTATTGCAGGAAGCGGTCCTCGGGGCGCACCCCGTAGCGCTCGTTCGACGCGTCGACGTACGACGCGAGCGAGCGTTGTGAGACGAGCACCCCCTTCGGCGTGCCGGTCGACCCGGACGTGTAGATGACATACGCGGTGGTGTCGTCCGCCGGGTCATCTGTCACGTCGTCGGGCAGGTGCGGCGGTGTCGCGGCGTTCGTCAGGGTGTCGATCGCCAGCACTGCGCAGCTCGTGGCGCGGTCGGGCAGCGGGCGGTCGGAGATCACGGCGCAAGGCGCACAGTCGTCGAGCAACAAGGCCACGCGCGCGGACGGTAGGTCGGGGTCGATCGGCACATAGCCGGCCCCGGCGCGGTGGATGGCGAGCAGCACCGGTATCACCGAGACGTTGCGTGTCGCGTGCAACGCGACGAGCGAGCCAGTGCCCACACCTTCGGCGACCAATGCGGCGGCGATAGCGCGGACGCGTTCCTCGAGCTCGCCGTAGGACACGGTGATGACACCGTCGGTGAGCGCCGGCGCATGCGGGTTCGTTCTCGCATGGGCGCGCACCCGCTCGTGAACCGGCGCCCCGACGAGGGCCTGGGTCGTTTCGTGTTCGGCCCCACCGAGCAGGCGGTTGAGTTCACGTGGGGTCTGCGCATCGAGCAGATCGTGGATGGTCACCGTGCGCCCGACCCGATCGCGTAGACGATGCGCCAGGCGTACGGCGGTGACCGAGCTGCCGCCGACCTCGAAAAAGTTGGTGTCGGGCCCGATGTCGTCGCGGCGCAGCACCGCACGCCACAGCGCCACGAGCTCGTCGGTGCGTAGCGCAGCCGGCGCGGAGGGCGCGGAGGGCGCGGAGGGCGCGGAGGGCGCGGCCGGGTCTACTTCCGCGAGCACGGTGTCGTGCGCCTCGATCGGTTGGGCGACGGCATCCGTCGGTGGGTCGACCAGCATGAGAAGTGCGGCGCGGTCGACCTTGCCGTTCGAGGTCATCGGGAGTCGCTCGACGAACACGAAGCGCGCCGGGATCGCCGCCGGAGCGAGCAACGTGCCGCAGTGCCGGCGCAGCCGAGCACCGAGCGCTATGCGTGCGTCGAGCGCCGCGTCGGCGACGACGAATGCGATGAGCTGGGGGTGACTGTCGGTAGAAAGCCGCGGCTGCACGTGTGCGGCACGCACCTCGGGGTGCCGCGCGAGAGCCGCGGTCACCTCCGCCGGTTCCACGCGCACTCCGTCGATCTTGACCTGGTCGTCGGTGCGGCCCGCGAGTTGGATGTTGCCGTCAGGCCGGTACCAGCCGATGTCACCGGTGCGGTACACGATGTCGTCGGCATCACCGGTGAAGGGGTTCGTCGTGAAGCGCAGCGCGTGTTCGGCCGCGTTGTTCGCATACCCCGAGGTGCCATTTCGGGTGCGGATCAGGAGCTCACCCGGCTCACCGACCGGGCACAACCGATCGTGCGCGTCGACCACCAGCACCTGGGAGCCGGGCAGCGCAACGCCTACGGGCTGCGGGCCCGGTTGTGGATCGTCGGGTACCACGTACAGGCAACGCGACATCGTGGTCTCGGTCGGGCCGTACATGTTGCCGATCGCGCCCGGGTTGGCGGCGCGCCAGCGGTTGACCGACGTATCGGTGAGCATCTCTCCCGCGAAAAGTGTCCACCGCAGGGCGCGGGTCGCGGCGAGCGCGTCGGGGTCAGCTTCGGCGAGCCACGAACCGGCGAGCGACGGGGTGACGTGGAGCACGCTCACCCTGGCGTCGTCGAGCCACGCGAGGCCGTCTTCGGGTAACA
>JANMVY010000153.1:0-3049 GCA_031393535.1 Actinomycetes bacterium
ATGCCACCGACGAGCACGGCAGCTTCGTCGGATCGCGCGACGAGTATGTGGCCTGGGTGTTCGATCGGATGCTGCCTCGCTACGCGATGACCATGCATTTCATCGGCAACGTCCTCATCGATCTCGACGGAGACCGCGCGAAGTGCGAGGCGTACGGCATGGCCATGCATCGCACCGGCTCCGACAAGCCCGAGCACAACCTTCGTACCGGGTTTCGGTACATCGACGATTTCGCACGCCGCGACGATCAATGGCGCATCGCCCGCCGCGTGTGCGCGCTCGAATGGACCCTGCACGTCGATCCGTCGCGTTGGTGGGACGCCCCCGAGACTCACCGACGCGGCACACGTGATGCAACCGACCCGTTGTACTGGGCGCCATGAGTCCCGCACCCACCGATCCCCGGTCGGTCGTCCTCGGCACGCCGAGCTCCGCGGCCGCGGTACGGGTGATGCTCCTCGGCTCGGGTGAGCTCGGCAAGGAAGTGCTGATCGCGCTGCAACGTCTCGGTGTCGAGACGATCGCGGTCGACCGTTACGACGGCGCACCCGGCCACCAAGTCGCGCACCACGCGCGCACTATCGTCATGAGCGACCCCGACCAACTCCGCGAGCTGATCGAGACCGAGCGACCCGCGCTCGTCGTGCCCGAGATCGAAGCGATCGCGACGTCGGTGCTCGAGGCGCTCGAAGCCGAAGGTGTGGTGCGGGTCATCCCCACAGCCCGCGCCGCGCGCCTCACGATGGATCGCGAAGGCATCCGCCGCCTTGCCGCCGAGACCCTTGGTCTACCGACGAGCCCCTACGTGTTCGCCGACTCGCTCGCCGAGCTCCAACACGCGATAGACGAGGGCATCGGTTACCCGTGCATCGTCAAGCCGGTCATGAGTTCGTCGGGCAAAGGGCAGAGCAAGATCGACGGTCCGGCCGATGTCGCGACCGCGTGGGGCTACGCAATGGCTGGTGGGCGCGTGAGCCACGGCCGCATCATCGTCGAGGGCTTCATCGACTTCGACTACGAGATCACCCAGCTCACGGTTCGTGCCATCGGCGCCGACGGAGCGATCCACACGCACTTCTGCGAGCCGATCGGCCATGTCCAACACCGCGGCGACTACATCGAGAGCTGGCAGCCGCACCCGATGCACCCCGACGCGTTGGCCCGCGCACGCGACATCGCCAAGGCGGTCACCGACGACCTCGGCGGGCAGGGCATTTTCGGTGTCGAGCTGTTCGTGAAGGGTCACGACGTCTGGTTCAGCGAGGTCAGCCCGCGGCCGCACGACACCGGGCTCGTTACCCTCGTCACGCAAGCGCAGAGCGAGTTCGAGCTCCACGCACGTGCCATCCTCGGCCTGCCGGTCGACACCGCGCTTCGCACACCTGGGGCGTCGGCGGTGATCTACGGCGGCGTCGAGGCCGATGCGGTGGTCTTCGACGGGGTAGCCGACGCGCTCCGCGTGCCGGGCACCGATCTGCGCCTCTTCGGCAAGCCGCAGAGCTTCGCGCGCCGGCGCATGGGCGTCGCGCTCGCGTACGCGACCGACATCGACACGGCGCGCGCCCGCGCCAAAGAAGCGGCGAGCAAAGTGATTCCCCGCGCCCGCTGAGCCACCTGTCGGTCAGCGGTACATGGCGCGCAGAGCCGACATCGCGCTGGCCAGCACCTGCTCGTCGGTGCGTGCGTCGAACGACCGCGCGACGAGCGCCGCGTTGAACCCGACGACGACCGGCTCGCCGACGAACGGGAACAGGTTCAGCCACGCGACCCACTCACCCGGGGTCGTGCCGACGAAGCCGAGCCGTGGCGCATCGCGATCCCAGAACACCTCGTCGAAGCGCAGCACGAGCTTGTCGACGAGCCCGACGCCGAGTCGAGCGATGGCGTTCGTCTTCGACACCGGCAGTGGCGGGTCGAAGATCGGCGAGCCGGCTTGCAGTACCCCGAGCGGCACGGTGACCACCAGGCGATCGAACGGCACCTCGCCCGAGTCGGCAACCACCCGATTGCGCGCCCGCGACCACTCGACGCGCGTGACCACGGTGCCCAAGCGGATGTCGATGCCGGCGGCCAACGGGGCGAGCAATGCCGCGAATCCGCCTCGGGGGAGCGAGCGGCCCGAGTGCGCGGCGCGGCCATCGTCGAGGCCGCGCCACGAGATCTCGGTGGCGGCCGCGCCGAGCGCGTGCTCGACCTGCGATGTGATCGCATACGTGAGCTCGGGATCGCGGAGGCCGGCTCGTCGGGCCTCGTTCGCCACCGCGCCCGCCAGTTCGGCTTCGGTCTGTGTCCCTGCGCCCACTCGTGCGAGCGCGGCAGTGAGCCGGTCGTGAACGGTTGCACCGTCGCGGCGCAGCCGACCGTTGCGGTCACGCAGCGCCAGCGTGTCGGCGAACGCGTCGAGGGCGACGCCGCCCTGACGGGCCAGCGCCACGAGCGCGGTCGCGTCCGCCGCGTCGTGCACCCATGTCGCGCCCAGATCGACGGCGAGGCCGAGCGTCGTGTCGGTGTGCGCCCGCCCGCCGACCCGGTCGCGCGCGTCGAGCACCACGGGCGCGAACCCCGCGGTACGCAGCTCGGCCGCGGCGGCGAGCCCCGCGGCGCCCGCGCCCACGACCACCACGCGCTCGGAAGCTCTCGCTCCGGTGGCCACGAGCTCGGACACCGCACGCCGCCCCGATTCCACCGCTCCGTGCACGGTGGCCGGGTGGGTGCTCGAGGTGGCTTCGCCGGCGAAGAACACCGCACCGTCCATCGGTGCGGCGAGCGCGAGGCGATCCGCGCTCGTCGCGCCGAGAGGCAGGTACGAGGCGGCGCCGCGTGCGAACGGATCGTTGGCCCACCGCGTCCGCACGAACTGCACCGGATCAGGTATCGCTCGTCGTGACGCTGATCCACCGGTGCACGCGGCGAGTGACGCGGCCACCGGCGCGGCCACGGAGCCGACGAGAAACGACCGCCGCGAGATCAGCGGGTGGCAGCCAGATCGAGCGCTCGCCAGACCTTTTCGGGCGTGCAGGGCATGTCGATGTGGCGCACTCCGAGATGC
>JANMVY010000376.1:0-8809 GCA_031393535.1 Actinomycetes bacterium
CCGCCGGTCACGAGCGCGACACGATCACGCAGGAGCGGGCCGCTCCATCGGTCGTCGTGGCCGGGCGGGTATGTAGGTGCGCTGCGATCGTTCATGGTGTCCCCCACCCAACACTGTCACAACCCCTGCGTAGGGTGAAGGCCATGAACGCATACGTCGGTCCCGCGCAGCTCGTCGTCGCCGGTCGCACCTGCGATGTCGAGGTCAACCTCCACGAGTTCGTCGATCTCACGGACACGCCCCGATCACGCTGGCGCGGTGTCGTCGTCAACGCGTCATTCGAGCCAACCGCCGCGGGTGAGGTGCGCCTGCGCATACCCGGTCGGGGCGAGGCGCCTGCTGCGCTGCACGAGCGGCGCCTCGTCGGCGACGGTCATGCGCCATTCCGCGCCGGATGAGACTGATGAGCCGGACGGCCAGCGCGGTCGGTCGAAGTCGCGCGGTCGGTCGAAGTCGCGCGGTCAGTCGATCAGCCTGATCGCCATCTGGGGGAACAACCCCACCACGGGGGCGTACAGCGCCTCGGTCCGCGCGGCACGCCGGTACAGGTACCGCAGCACATCGAGCTCGCGCTCGGGTCCCCAGGCTCCGATCGCCTCGTCGAGCGCCTCGAGGCCGACGCGCACATCGTCGATCGGCATCCCGAGCAGCGTGGCGAGCTCGTCGCGCTCGATCGCATCCACCGCGGGGCCGATGCGGTGCACGCGCTCGAGCGACTCGGTGAGCACCACCGCCATCTCGGCCCGATTACGGGGGAAGTCACCGTCGATCGCGGGCACCACATCAGCGCGGAGGTTGGCCGCCACGACGTCATACAGCGAAGTCGGTCCAGCCGGAACCTCGGGGAGGTCGGGCTTGTCGAGTGTCACCCCCATCGCGTCGGCGATGGCCTCACACGTCAGGCGATCGTTGACGATGCGATAGGCGAGATTGAGTGCGACCGGGTTGTGCGGATCGATGTGCTCGGTGATGGCCGCAAGGGCAATGACCGAACGCACGTACAGGTGCACGCAGTAGTACTTCACCTTCGCCACGTCGACCGGTATGCCACTCACGCGCTCGTAGTGGGCGAGGAGCGACGGGATGTGCCCGGCGGGATGAAAGCCCGCGTGCATGCACATGCTGCCGAGGTCTTCCATCGGGTCGCCCAGATGAGCCCATTCCCAGTCGATCACCCCGGTCATCCGATCACCGACGAACAAGAAGTTGCCCACGCCGGCATCGCCGTGGAGCAGCGACAACCGCTCGACGTCACGTGGTACGTGGCGCCGCAGCCACGTGATACCGAACGTCGACAACGGCTCGAGTGCGAGGCCACCCATCGCGTCGTAGATGGCGTCCGCGTGGGCAAGCGCGCACGCCTCCGGGCTCTGCGGCTCGGGCATCCAGTCGATACCCGCGGCGCGGTGGTCGATGCGGTGCAAGTCGGCGAGCGCGTCGACGTACTGCTCGCAGAGGCGTTGCTGAACATCGTCGGGGTTGTTCTCCACCTCGGGTATCCCGTCGATCCAGGAATACATGGCGGCGTGCAGCGCCGGCTCGGCTGCGACCACCCGGGCCACCGGTATCCCCTGGGCGGCCAGTATCCCTACCAGCCGCGCCTCGCTCGCCACCACCTCGGGACTGTTGGCGACGTCGTCCGGGCGGCCCACCCGTACGAAGAACCGTTCCTCGCCTTCACCGTGCGCTACCGACGCGAGGTAGGCCTCGCGCCGCACGATCCCGCGATCGAACCGGCGCACGTCAGCGCCGGTCACGTCGCGGATCCACGTGCGCAACGCCTCGGTGGTGACCTCGCTCATCGCTCCCCCTGGCCCGCGCGCGACGACATGGCGACGAGCACCGCAGAGGCTACTCAGCGACGTCGACGGACCGCGGGCCGACCATGTCGGCCGGCACAACCCATCGATCGAAATCCGTCGCCACGACGCCGCCGTCGAGCGCGGCATCGCGCAACGTGCACCCGCGTTCGAGGGCGTCCTTCGCGATCATCGCCGCGGCGTCGTAGCCCACATGCGGAGCCAGGGCCGTGACGAGCATGAGGTCTCGAGCGAGGTTCTCGCCGATTCGTGACGCGTTCGGCTCGAGGCCGACCGCGCAATGCGCGGTGAACGAGCCACATGCGTCCGCAAGCAACGCGATGCTCTCGAGGACGTTGTGTGCGATCACGGGTTTCGCGACGTTGAGCTGGAAGTTCCCCTGCGACCCGGCGAACGCCACGGTCGCGTCGTTGCCGAACACCTGCATGGCCACCATCAACATCGCCTCGCACTGTGTGGGGTTCACCTTGCCGGGCATGATCGACGAACCCGGTTCGTTGGCCGGAATGGTGATCTCACCGATACCTGCCCGCGGACCCGACGCCAGCCAACGCACGTCGTTGGCGATCTTCGTCAACGCCCCGGCGAGGGTGCGCAAGGTGGCGCTGGTGTTGACCATCGCGTCGTGGGCGCTGAGCGCGGTGAACAAGTTCGGCGCGCGCCGGAAGGCGTGACCCGTCTCTGCCGCGAGGCGCGCCGCGACACGTTCGCCGAACTCCGGATGGGCGTTCAGACCCGTGCCCACGGCGGTCGCGCCGAGCGCGAGCGCGAGCAGCCCGTGCTCGCTCGCGTGCACGTACGCAAGAGCATCGTCGAGTTGCGCGACCCACGCCCCGACTTCCTGACCGAGCGTGATCGGCGTGGCGTCCTGCAGATGTGTCCGGCCGACCTTGACGACATCGGCAAACACATCGGCTTTGCGCGCGAACCCCGCGCGCAGTTCGCGCACCGCGGGGTGGAGCCGCTCGTGGAGGTCGAGCACCACCGCGAGGTGCATCACTGCGGGGAACACGTCGTTGCTCGACTGCCCACGATTGACGTGATCGTTCGGGTGCACCGGCTGCTTCGAGCCGCGCACACCGCCCGCGAGCTCGATCGCGCGGTTTGCGATGACTTCGTTCGCGTTCATGTTGCTCTGGGTGCCCGAGCCGGTTTGCCACACGACGAGCGGGAAATGCTCATCGAGCGCGCCCGAAATCACATCGTCGGCCGCCCGCGAGATCAGCATCGCAACCGCATCGGAAAGCTGACCGAGCTCTGCGTTCGCGAGCGCGGCGTGCTTCTTCACCAGGCCGAAGGCCCGGATGATCGAGCGCCCCCACACGAAACGGTCACGACCTATCGAGAAGTGCTCGAGGCTGCGTTGGGTCTGTGCACCCCACAGGCGCGTGGCCTCGATGGTGACCTCGCCCATTGCGTCGGCCTCGACCCGGGTCGGCGGTGTCTGCATGTGCGTGGTGAGGCCGTCAGCCGAACAGGTGCTTGGGTACGGCGCTGTCGAGCTCGACCAAGCTCCACGGCGGGTTCGTGCGGTGATCACCACGGAAGATCGTGCGCTCGTTGCGGTACGCCGACCACAGCGACACTTCGCCGCCTGACGCGTGGAACACGTGACCGGAATACGCGCCACCCCTTTCGGTGCACAGCCAGGTGACCACGGGGGCCACATGACCGGGCGGGGGCGTGTTGTCGTAGCTCTCCCACATCTCGTCGTCGATCTGGCCCGCCTTGTGCATGTCCGCGAAATGGGCGCGGCTCATCTCGTGCAGCCGCGTTGCCGCGCCGGGCGCGAGGCAGTTGGCCGTCACGCCTGTGCCGGCACAGTCGTGGGCGATGGCTTTGGTCAGCGAGATCACCCCACCCATCGACGCGGCGAAGATCGGGCTGCCCAACAGGCCGGTAGCGCCGTATGAAGTGGTCGTGACGACGCGGCCCCAACCGCGTTCGACCATGCCCGGGACGAGGGCGCGGCACAGCCAGAACTTCTGCGAGAGGAACAGGCCCAAGAACCGCTGGTACTCGTCGTCGGTCGCACTGAGGTTCGCCTCGAGCAGCGCACCGGCGCACGCGACCAGGACGTCGACTGTGCCGAACGCCTCGACGGCCGTGGCGACGACGGCCGCGCAGCCCGCGGCCTCGCCCACCGAGTCGTAGCTCGCGACCGCCGTACCACCGGCTGCGCGGATCTCGGCCACGGTGGCGTCGGACGCGCTCGTGCTCGCGCCATGGCCGACCTCGGTGGTGCCGAGATCGTTCACGACCACGGCTGCGCCGTGGGCGGCGAGCGACAACGCGCAGGCTTTGCCGATGCCGTTGCCCGCGCCCGTGACGAGCGCGGTGCGCCCATTGAGCGGTGCGGTCATCAACTTCCCCCTCCCCGAGGACGGTGCCGACCGACCTTGGTACGTCGAGTCTCCCTCAGCGGCACAGATCTGTCGATCCTGGCCGAACGCGACCGCAGCGACGATGACCCATAGGATCGGGGACAATGCACATGAACGAGTTCGCTGCCGACCTGACCCCACTCGACATGACCGCGAGCCCCGAGTTCACGAGCCTCCTGTCGAGCGCCACCGACCTGGCGATCGCCCACGATCGGCCCGTGCGCTACCGATCGCGACACACCGTGGTGCGCCATCAACGATTCCATTTCAGCGAGTGGGGCGAACCCGGGCGACCGCAGGTGCTGCTGCTGCACGGTGGGAACCAGTCGTCACATTCGTGGGACCTCGTGAGTCTTCACCTCGCCGATCGCTTCCACGTCTTCGCGCTGGATCAACGTGGCCATGGCGATTCGGAATGGAGCCCCGAGCTCGACTATTCGATCGACGCCATGGTGCAAGACGCCGCGGCGTTCATCGCCGACCAGCAGCTGCGCGAGCCAATCGTGTTCGGCCACTCCATGGGTGGTCGGGTGTCGCTCACCCTCGCCGTCACGCACCCGGGCATTGCGCGCGCGCTCGTGATAGTCGACGTCGGCCCCGAGATCACCCTCGAGGGCACGAAGACTATCCAGAACTTCGTGATCAACAACCTCGAGTTCGACGATCTCGAGGTGTTCCTCGACAACGTGGTGAAGTACGACCCGTTCCGCTCGCGCACCCACATCGAACGCACGGTGAAGTACAACATGCTCCGGCGCGTCGACGGCAAGTATGTGAGCAAGGTCGACCACCGTCGCATCCCGCAACGGAACAAAGACCTGACACTCGATCACGTGCGCATGATCGAATGCCCGGTGCTGGTGTTGCGTGGCGAGCAGTCGAACATCTTGGCCCCCGAGGCCGCCGATCGCTTCGTCGCCGCATTACCCGACGGTCGTCTCGTCACCGTCGCGAATTGCGGCCACAACGTGCACTCGGGCAACACCCTCGGTTTCCTCGACGCGGTCGATCCGTTCCTCGACGGGCTTTCGACTCCCGCGTAGCAGGGTGCACTCGGGCGGAACCTTGTTCCCGCCGGAGAACGAGCGGCACGAGGCGGCGAGACGAGTACGCCGAATGCGCGATCGGCCGGCTCGTCAGAGTTGGGGCTGCGCACCCCCTTGCTACCTACTTTGTGTGCTGTGCGTTGTAGGCCGCTTCGACATTTCCTGGGATGCGGCCGCGTCCGCTGATGGCGTAGCCGTTGTCCTTTGCCCACCGCCGGATGGCCACGGTTTGCGACGGGTCGCGGCGCGCCATGCCCCGCGCCGCGCTCGCGGCACTCGTCGGAGTCGACGCCCGAGCCCGCGCAGTGCGCGCCCGCGAGACGAAAGGCGCCATCGCCGTGGTGAACGCCGCTCGATGTTCGACACAAAGGTCGATATCGAAGGCCGAACGACCGACCGAGAACTCGAGCGCCGTCGCTGAATCACTCGACTCACACACATCACAAGAAATCTGAACCACAACCTGGCGCGCCATGCGCAACCTCCTGTTTCGAGCGGAGTCTACCTTCTTCGGGCATTGTCGCACCGACATTGTCGCACCGGCGTTGTTGCGGGCGCAACCGCCCATTCATCCTGATGAATGGGCGGAACTCGACGAATTGCCGGGCCGACGGCAAACGAACGTGAAGCATTCGCCGCCCACCGCGACGATAGCCGGGAATGGCCCGGCGACCGCAGAAGCTGCTGCGTGTCCGCAACGCGATGGTCACCGCCCTTGGACCAACCGACACCGACCAGGCCGGCCGATATTGCTCAAGTGCGGCGACCGTCCGGTCGATCCCAGGTGGGTGCTGTCCGACGAGTTGATCGCCCGTGCGAAAGGGGGTGACCGCGAGGCGCTCGGGGCTATGTTCCGCGAGTACCACCCCGCGATCCTTCGCTACCTCAAAGGTGTGTCGTTGTCGAACGCGGAGGACGTCGCAGGCCAGGTCTGGGTCGACGCGGCGTCATCGTTGCGACGATTCGACGGTGACGGCGACGACCTTCGTCGGTGGCTGTTCACGATTGCCCGCCGCCGCATGATCGATTCGTTCCGGTCGCGGTCGCGTCGGCCTGAGGTCGCGATGGCCGAGCCGCCGGCCCGGCCCACGACCGGCGGGGCCGAGGACTCTCTGGAACGCCTCGCATGGGCCGAGGAGGTGCTGCGACGACTCCCACCGGCGCAAGCCGAGGTTGTGGTGTTGCGGGTGATCGTCGGTCTCGACGTGGACGAGGTGGCGGCACTCATCGACAAGAGCCCGGGGGCCGTACGGGTGCTCGCACATCGCGGGCTCGGGCGGATCAAGGCGCTGTTGGCCGCGGACGGTACCGTGCCGCGCCGCGAGACTTCGCCAGAAGTCTTCAGCAGGGTGTAACAGAGATGCACGCCGCGGCGATAGACCGGATGCGATGACCGACGATGTCGATCCAACAGAACCGATGCCCCTCGATCCCGAGCCTTTGCTCGGGGACGACGCGGTGCTCGCCCCATTCGTCAAGACCCTGCGCGGCCCGGCGACAGCCGGCGAACTCGCGGCCGAGGCAGCCGTGGTCGACCTCATGGTCGTCGCGATCACACCACCGACAACGCTGAAGGATCGCCGAATCATGAAAAGTCGTTTCGCTCGTACCGCGGCCATCGCCGCCGCTGTTGTGCTGTCCGCGGGTGGCGTGGCGGCTGCGGCAACCGGCGCCAACCCGCTCGGACCGATCGTGCACTTCGCCGACCACGGCCCGAACCTCGAGACCGCACCCGGCGAGACGACCACCACCACATCCACCGGTGCCCCGCCCACCACTTCGACCACTTCGACCACTTCGACCACTTCGACCACTTCGACCACTTCGACCACTTCGACCACCGTCCCCGCGGCGGCCTGTGCCGACGACAACCACGGCGAGCACGTCTCCGCGGTGGCAAAGTTCAAGACCGACGACGGCGACGACAACCACGGCACTGCTGTGTCGAACGCGGCCCATGCCACAGGCGCCCACTGCGCCGATACCGATGACCACGTGGCAGACGACACGGACGACGACGCCTCCGAAATGCACGGTGTCGACACGCCCGAGGCCGCCGACGAAGACGAGAGCGGCTCGCACCACGGCGGCCCGTCGGAGCATGCCCAGGGCGACACAGGCGGCAAGGGCCACAAGTAGCGGGTGCGACGAGTCGCAAGCAACCGCTCACCGATTGCGTCGGCCGCCCAACTCGTGTCACCGCGATCCTGGCCACCCACGAGTAGCGCGCCAGCACGCCCTCGCGCACTGCGGCGCGTCGATCGCTCGGTCAGCGGTCGTGCAACTCGGCTTTCATCTCGGAAAGCCCGACGAGAATCGGATAGCCCGTGATGCTGATCGCATTTCCGTGCCCGGTGTGGTGGATGTCGAAGGCCGACTGGAGTGCCGCGTAATAGCCCTGCACGTCGAGGGTCTGGTTCACCGCGCGTTTGGCCTGCGCGAGAGCGAACGGATTGTGCTTTGCGATCTGGGCGGCGAGCGCAGCCGCTGTTTCCCAGAGCTGGTCGCGCGGCACGACGTCGCGCACGAGCCCCATGGCCTTCGCCTCGTGCGCGTCGAACGCGCGCTGCGTGAACAACATGTCCTTCGCGCGTCGAGCACCGAGCTCCCACGTGTGTCCGTGATACTCGACACCCGCGATCGCCATCATCACCACCGGGTCTTCGAAGCGGGCGTCTTCGGCGGCGACGATGAGGTCCATCGGCCAGATGAGGTTCAGTGCACCGGCGATGGAACGGCCCTGCACGGCCGCGATGGTGGGCTTGGGGATGTTGCGCCAATGCCAGGAGTACCCGAGGTATTTCCGAGCCTCCCAGCGGTACATCTTCGACAGGACGAATCGACCGTCGGGTTCGGCGAGCGCCACCTGGTCGGGATCGCCGACCTCGAGGTCATGGCCGGCCGAGAAGTGCTTCCCGTCGGCGCGCAACACGATCACCCGCACCTCGTCGTCGTACTCGGCCACGGTGAAGCACGCATCGAGCTCGTCGAGCATGCGCTCGTTCTGCGCGTTGGCTTTGTCCGCACGGGCGAGGGTGATCGTGGCCACCCGGTCGGCCGCCTCGTAACGGATGTACTTGCACGACGTCGGGTCCATGGTTCCTCCGGGTTCGTCGAAGACTAGGAGCCGGGTGACGAAACACTGCGTTCACACTTGGGCAAAGCAGTGGAAACACGGCCGCCGTAGATTCGCCGCCGAGGCGGGGATCGACATGGCAACACGCACGAACATCGATAGCGGTGCGCCCGTCGGCGGTCGATCGTGACCGAACCGACGCCCGACGCCGCGATTTCACTGCTGCACGCGCAAGGCATCACCAAGCGCTTCGGTGCCATCGTGGCCAACGACGGCGTCGATCTCACGGTGGCCAAGGGAGAGATCCACGCGGTGCTCGGCGAGAACGGCGCCGGGAAATCGACTCTGATGAAGGTGATCTTCGGGCTCTACCCGGCC
Organism: Actinomycetes bacterium; assembly: GCA_031393535.1. Taxonomy (GTDB): domain Bacteria; phylum Actinomycetota; class Acidimicrobiia; order Acidimicrobiales; family WLNW01; genus WLNW01. The sequence goes on from JANMVY010000376.1 coordinate 8,705, forward strand.
GACAGCGGGAGCATCACGCTCGACGGACGACTCGTCGAGATGACCAGCCCTTCTGTGGCGCGCGAGAACGGGATCGGGATGGTGTTCCAAGACCTGCGTCTCGTA
>JANMVY010000380.1:0-2653 GCA_031393535.1 Actinomycetes bacterium
GAGCGCGAGCACGACGAACGGCGAGCGGAAGCCGACGACTTCGGCCAACACCCCGGCGAGAACCGGCCCGATGACAAATCCGGAAATGTCGAACGCGCCTTGCATCCCGAGGTTGATGCCGACGCGATCAGGATCCTTCGCGATCACGACGCGTCGCGTCGCCGGCGACACCATGCCGCTGCCGAGCCCGAGCGCAATCCGCGCCAGGATCCATTGCCAAAGCTCCGTGGCGAACACGCACATGAGTACGCCGGCCACCGCAAGCGTGATGCCGATGCGCACCATGCGCGCGGCATGACCTCGGTCGGCGAATCGCGCAAGCCCCGTCTGCGCGGCGAAACCGGCGAGGAACCCCGCGCCGCCGATGACGCCCACGTCGCTGTTGGTCAGATCGAACCGGTCGCGAATCTCACCGAGCAACGTCAGAACGCTGCCGTAGCCGAGCGACAACACTGCTGACACGAGGAAGTACGGCACGAGCGATCGCGTATCGGCGCGCGCCGAGAGAGCGGCGGCGGATTCGTCGCGAACGCGCGCCATCAGAGAGCGAGCCGAGGAAAGCCGCGCGTACGCTCATTCATCCCCATGGAACCATCATGGCCTGGAGGCCCCGCCCACCGGTGGGTTGAAGGGCGGGTCGGGCAGAGGCTCCACCCCGAGCGCGACCGACACGGCATCGAACCCGGCGCGATCTTGACCCGACCGGATACCGATTCCGCGAAAGGCTTCGAGGAGAAAGGCGCCGTCGGGCCCGGCGACAAGCGGCCCGAAGTAGGTTCCCGGCTCGAGCACGATCACGGTTCCTTCGGGGCACCATACGTCGCCGATGTAGATGCCACCGGAAAGGATGTAGATCAGCTCCTCGCTGAAATGCGAGTGCTTGGCGAGCGCGATGCCCGGGTCATACCACGTATGGCAGATGGTGCGATGCTCACCGAAGTCGACAAATCGATTCTTCACCACGCTTCGCACGCCGTCGACGAGCATGACTCGCACCTCGTGCCACTCGAGGTCGTCGATGTGGGTGATGAGCAACCCGTCGTTCGCACCGGGCGCCGCGCCGCGCAGGTGCTCGTCGACCGCGTCGACCACGGTGTCGGTCTGCTCGTAGGTGACCATGTGACCGCCGCCCGCGAGAACGACCGTGTCGGTCGACGCGAGGCCGGCTGCGAATTCGGCCGCGTACTGCACCGGAACGACGCGATCGACGTCGCCCCACACCAAGCGGGTCGGTGCCTTGATGCGATACAACCGCCGGGCGAGCCCGTTGTCACGAACCGGCAGCCGGTCGGCCCACGCGCGCTGTGTGTTCTCTGCGGGCGCGATGGCGAAGTTGTCGAGCACCGGGTACGCGTCGTTCCACAGCCCCACCGGCGCGATGAGGACGAGCTTCGCGACGCGATGGGGTGCGTGCGCCGCGAGCTCCGCGGCGAACATGGCGCCGACGCTGTGCCCGATCACGGGCACGTTGGTCAGGCCGAGAGACTCGAAGATGTCGTCGTAGACCATGGCCATGTCGTGCACGCTGCGGATGTCGTCGAGCTGCGCGAGATCGTTGACGCCCGGGGCGACGATGGCGTAGACCTCGAACCGTTCGGCCAGGGCGTTCGCAAACCGGTCATCGGAACGCACACCCGAGGCGGGATGCAGGTACACGACCTTCATGCCGTGTCCGCCGCGCAGCACCTCGATGTCGAGGCCACCGGCCGTTGTCACAGTGGTAGAGCCGAGCATCATCGCGCGTCACCTCGCGCGTTGTAGGCCGTGTGCATCGTCACGTCGCCGCGCATGGCGGCCATCATGTCACCCGCGGCCGATGGCCGACGCCCGATGGCCGATGGCCGCCTCGACCAGTGCCTACTCGACGAGGTGCACGGGATCACCGAGGATGTTGGCCGGGCTGGCTGCCGCGTTCCTCGTCTGGATGTTGCAGCTGCCCGACGAGCCGAACACACCCGTACGCACCGTCGTGAAGGTGCACAGCGTCGTCCATGCGTTCGCAGTCCCGCCCGACCCGGCGTTGTAATGCAGGCGACCAGGTCCGGTGGTGCAGCGACCGTGCAACGTCGGGTTGTCCGCGTGGTCGAGCGGGGTGGCGTCGCCTTGCGCCTTCGCCGGTCGGGAGTGCGCGGTGCGGTCGCATCACGCCACCCGGAGACCGTCATGCAACCTGTCGTGTCGAAATCGGTTTCGAGCGAGTCGCCGAGCAGGAGGCTGCCCTCCATCAGGCCGAGTATGAGCGTGAAGAACGGCAGCATCACAATGGCACCCTCGACCATTGCCGCGCCCCTGTTTCGCCGCGTTGCGTGGCGCGGACCTCATGTCGGCCGATCGGGCCCATGGCTACACTCGCACGACTGGTCAGGCACAGGGGGTCGTCATGGCACAGTTCGACGTGGTCATCCGCGGGGGCATGGTGGTCGACGGCACCGGTAGCGGCCGCTATCGGGCCGATATCGGCATTCGCGGCGGCATCATCGCCGAGATCGGTCGCATCCCGCCGGACGAGGCCGACGATGTGCTCGACGCGCACGGGCTCGTCGTCGCGCCGGGCTTCATCGACCTGCACACCCACTACGACGCGCAGCTCTTCTGGGATCCGTACTGTTCGTTGTCCGGGTGGCACGGCGTCACGAGCGTGGTCATCGGGAAC
>JANMVY010000403.1:0-1651 GCA_031393535.1 Actinomycetes bacterium
CCGAGGGCGAAGCCGGCGAGCGGGCCCGCGAGGGTGACCCAGATGGACTGCAATCGCCCCATGGTGCGCGGGGGCACGAACGCGGTCACGCCGCCAAGGACGTAGAGATCGATGGTGGGCGCCGCGCCGAGCCCACGCGCGGCGAACGCGTGACCGAGCTCGTGCACGAGCACCGACACGAGCACCACGGTGGTCCACACGACCACGATGCCAAGCGACACGCCCGGCGAGCCGAGCCCGATGAGCACGGCGATGAACAGGAACGACGGGTGGACACAGACCGGGAACCCGAAGAGTGAGAACCGAAGCCCACTCTTCCCCGCACGCGGCATGGGGATCACCCCGCGAGGCTACCGGCGTGGCGTCACGGGTTCGCCTCGCCTCGGTGCTCAGCCCTTCTCCGCGCCGAACAACCCGACGAAGCTCACCATCTCGCCCGGATAGCCCCCGAGGTTGTGGGTGAGGCCGATTTTCTTCGACGTGGTGATCTGGCGTTCGGGTGGGGCCTCATGGCGCAGCTGCAGCCACACCTCGTAGAGCATGCGCAATCCCGACGCACCCACCGGGTGTCCGAAGGATTTGAGACCGCCGTCGGTGTTGACCGGCAGGTCGCCCGTGAGGTCGAAGGCACCCTCGAGGACTTCTTTCCACGCCTGACCTCGCTCGGCGAAACCGAGGTCCTCCATGAGCACGAGCTCGGTGACGGTGAAGCAGTCGTGCACCTCGGCCATAGCGATCTCGTTGCGCGGATCGGTGACGCCGGCCTGCTTGTACGCATCGTCGGCAGCCATGGCGCACTCGGGCAAGGTCGTGAAGTCGAACTCGGGATCGACGAGCCCGGAGCCGTTGCCCGACACGAACGACAGCGCCTTGATGAACAACGGCTTGTCGGTGTACTTGTACGCATCCTCGGCGCGGCACATGATCACCGCGGCCGAACCGTCGGCCACGCCCGCGCAGTCCATGACCGCGAGGCGACCGGCCACCGCCGGCATCGAACAGATCTGCTCGGCGGACATCTCGCGGCGGTACTGGGCACGCACGTTGCGAGCGCCGTTGTAGTGATTCTTCGAACCGATGCGAGCCACCACGCGCCGGATCTCGTCTTCATCGACGCCGTACTTCTTTGCGTAGGCCGGCAACAGCAGCGAGAACATCGCCGCCGCGGTGAGGGTGCGGTTGGTGCCGTCGGTGGGGATCGGGAACGAGTTCAGCCCCTGGTACCCGCCGTCTTTGACCTTCTCGACGCCGACCGCGGCCACGAGGTCGTACGCGCCGGACGCGACCGCATACGCGGCCTGGCGCATTGCTTCACTGCCCGTCGCGCAGAAGTTCTCGACGCGGGTGACGGGCTTGCCCTCGAGGCGCAGCGGGATGGACAAGGTGATGCCGGCCATGCCGGTCTGCGCGGTGCCGAGCCAGTACGCATCGATGTCCTGCTTGGTCACACCCGTGGAGGTGAACGCCTCGTTCGTCGCGTCGATGATCAGATCATCGGCCGACTTGTCCCAGTGCTCCGCGAACTTCGTGCAGCCCATGCCGACGATCGCCACGCGGTCCTTGATGCCGTGCGAAGCCATACTCAGATCTCCCTCATGCCGACGCGCCGGGAACGAGGCGCGCGGTGTCGTCGAGCGCGCCTCGGACGAGG
>JANMVY010000428.1:0-10691 GCA_031393535.1 Actinomycetes bacterium
CATGCAGATCACGCTCGATGCGACGGCGTTCGTCGAGCTGCGCCTGTGCGATGCGACGCCGCGACGCGAGCACCTCTTGCAGCTGTAGGGCGATCGCGGCGCGGAGGCCTGCGTTATCGAGCTCGGGCGAGGCGATGCGCAACACTGAGTCGACCACCGACGGATCAGACCCATGCGCGATCGCCGCGATGGTCCGCCCGCCACGCGCGACGAGCTGGAATGCCTCGTCGACGTCGGTCGCTATGCCCCCCTCGGTCACCCACTGCTCGATGCCGGCGAGCGGGTAGGCGACGCGAACGGTGTCGTCGGCGAGCCCGGCCCGCAACGCCGCTTCGACGCTCTCGTGCGACGTGGGATCGGCCACGAACGCGCGCACCTGACGAATCGCGTCGTAGCGACGCCGCGCGAAACGACGATCGACGAGGTCCTGCACCGCGGCGTGCACCGGACGGCCCGCGCTCACCACTGCGAGCGTGGCCAGCACGATCGCCGTGGGCGAACGACTCGCGGCGTTGCCGATGACGCGTGCCACGAGCACCACGACGATCGCGTAGGTCGCAGCCATGAGCGCCGACACCACGAGGTAGCCGAACGCGCGCGACAGGATGCGGTCGACGTCGTAGTGGCGGTAGCGCTCGATGGCGAGCCAGGCCCCGATCGGTGGCAGCGCCACGAACCCCGCGGCCGCGGCGTTGAGCACACCGTCGTTGCCGGTGGTCGCGGCAACGAACGCCACGATCACGAGGGCGAGGAACGAGACCGCGACGAGCGCCATCCACATCAACTGCCGGCGCGCCTCGCCGCGGGCGCGCCGGAACCGCACGACGATCGACGCCGCGGCCACGAGCACCAGGACGTTGTTGACCGTCGCGAAGATCAGCTGCAGCCACCCGAGGTCGAGCGCGTCGATGGCCCACGGGTTCGCCACCGCCTCGAAGGGCGCTTCCATCGGGGCGCTCGCCACCAGCTTCACCGCGAGCCACGCCACGCCCGTGCCGACCATGACTTGTGATGCGCGCTGCCAACGTCGCGACAAGTACCGACCGTCGGGAGTGAGCGAGCACACCAGGGCGAGCGAGATCAACCACACGACGAACGCGACGTTCGCCATCAGTGCCGCCACGTCGTCGGCCGGCAGGCCGCCGGGGTGCACGAACAACCCGTACTGCCCGTACGCCTGACCGATCGCCGCGAGGTCGATGCCGAGTGCGAGCACCACGAAGCACCAACCGACCGGGTGAGCGGGCCGGCGCAGCAGAAGACTCGCACCCACCGCGGTCGCTGCGATGGTCGCGGCGAGGAACGCTATCCCGGCGCCATCGACCATTCGCAGATCGGCGCGGCCGGCATCGACGAGCTTCGCGTCGAGCACGACGACCATCACGATCTCGGCGACCATGATCGCGATAGCGCACACGGCCATGCCCCGTGCACCCCATCGCAACGCCCGCCTGTCGGTCTCCAGCACCCGACGAGTATCCCACCGGACCATCTCACCGGTATCGGGGCCAGCACCCAGGCGCGATCCTCACCGGTATCGGGGCCAGCATCCAAGCGCGATCCTCACCGGTATCGGGGCCAGCACCCAGGCGCGATCCCGGGCTCGCTCCGATGCGCCGAGGTCCACGCCGGCGCATCGTCGAGACACCCACGGTCGAACGCGCCGGGGCAAGGAGCGAACATCATGACCACGACCGAACTACGACCCGCCGAAACGCCCACCGGTGTCGGGCGCACGGCAATGCTGCTGCTGATCGGCGCACCCCTCGTAATGGCCCTCGGCCGCGTCTTGCTCGTACCGCTCGACGACCAGGACTGGGAGGGCACGCTCACCGACATGGCGGCCCACCAAGGGCGCTCCGACTTCGGGTGGATCCTCGCGGTCGCGGCAAGCGGCCTGCTCACTATCGCCTCCGCGATCCTCGCGCGTCGGCTGCTCGCGCACCGCACGAAGAGCGCCACGTTCGCGGTGATCGCCACCGCACTCGGGTGGGCGGGCTGCGCCGGCATCGCGACCGGCGGGCTCCTCATGTCGGAGATGGCGAAAGCCACCGACCGCGACGCGCAGGTCCAGATCCTGAAGAACTTCAACGACGGCAACGCCGCGTTCATCTTCCTGCTGTGCGTCATCGGCGCGATCGGCTACGTGGTGCTCGCCGTAGGCCTGGCGCGGGCGAAGGTCACCTCAAAGGGCGCGGCCGTGCTCATCGGCCTCGGCGGCGCCTCGACGTTGCTCACGATGCCCGGCCCGCTCACGCCGCTCCTCGTCGCCACCGCAGTCGTGCTCGCTGCCGGAAACGGTCTCGCATTGCGCTCGCTCGGGGGCAACGGTTCGGCGCTCACGGCCTGACGCCGGGAGCATCGCGCTACGGTCAGCCGTGACGGAACAACGAAAGGCGTGTCGATGGACCTCACGACTGCACTCGAGTGGGCGGCGCAGCGGCACAACGGGGTGCTCATCACCATCCGCGCCGACGGTCGGGCCCAGTCATCCGACATCTCCCACGTCGTGCAGGACGGCGCGTTCGTCATCTCGGTCACCGATGATCGGGCCAAGACGCGCAACATGCGCCGCGATCCCCGCGTCGTCGTGCACATCACCGATCCGGGCAGCTGGAGCTACGTGGCCTTCGACGGCATCGCCGAGCTCTCCCCCGTTGCCGCCGCGGCCGACGACGCGACCTGTGACCTGCTCGTCGCGTACTACCGCGGGGTCACCGGCGGCGAGCATCCCGATTGGGACGACTACCGCCGCGCGATGATCGCCGACCGCCGGCTCACGGTTCGCGTCGCACCCACCAACGTGGTCGGCCAGATCCGCGGCGCGTAGCGACGCGGCGGCGCTACGCCAGAATCGGCCGACATGTTCAGTGACAGTTGGTGCGGCGGTGTCGGTGGTCGTCTTGCCTACGACCGGAAGGAACTTCCATTCGTAGGCGCCGATGCCGAGCGTCAGCTTCATCACGCCGAACGTGCCGCTGTTGCGCACCTCCGAGACAACGAGCACTGTTCGACGATGCGTGTCCGCCCCGTTTGCCGCGTTTGCATACCTTACCGAGATGCGGGGGTACCGTCGAAGAAGCCGGGGTCGTTCGCGGTGAGCAGGCGATGCGGGTTCGTCCACATGAAGGCTCGGAACTGATCCACGGTGAGGTGGCCGCGTTCGACGTGATTCCATGCCGACGCAACCATGCCGTCGAGACGGTCGACATCCCAGTGCCCCATGTCGGAGCTGAACGCGGCGCCGAGCTGTGACCCGTAGGGCAAGAACGACGCGAACGCCGTTGCCACGCTGCGGTCGTCCGACTCGACACCGAACACGAAGCCGTCGGCGAACTGACGCACGAGCTCGCGCTCGTCGGCCGCGCCGGTGTGGCGGAACTCGTCGCGTTCGTCGATGGGTGGGCCCGAGGGTGCCCCGAGGTGCTCGACGCCATCACTCGACATGGCGTACTGCTGCAACAACGAACGCAAGCGTGCGACATCGAGCGCCGCGGGATCGGTCGCGGTGACACCTTCGAACGACCGGCGCTCCCAGTGCTCGACCAGATCGCACGCCATCGTCGCGCCCCACCCGACCCCGCACTCGAGCAACCCCACGCGCATCGTAGGAAAGCGATGCAGCACCCCACCGAGGAGGAGGCTGCGTGCGAGCCCCGACATCATCGATGCGTGCAGGCCGAGATGGTTGGCGACGAAATTGCTGATCGAACGCGCGTGCAACGAGTCCATGAGCAGGCCACCGTGGAACGTGACCGCGATGCCGAGGTCGATGCAGCGCTGCCACACCACGTCGTAGTCGTATGCGCTGTCGAGGCCGAACGTGTCGAGCCAGTGGGTCTGGCCCGGCCAGCGACACGCGGCCGCGTCGCGCACGGGCGACGCGATGGGTCGCACGACACCATGCGGGAACGCCGCGACGCGCAGCCCCAGCGCGTGCAGATGGTCGAGCTCGGCGAGGGCCTCAACCGGCGTGTGCATCGGCACAACACCTGCGATGCGCAACCGATCGGCATACGGCCGGTACGCCGTCGCGAGGTAGTCGTTGAAGCCGGCGCACAGACCGTGACGCAGCTCGTCGAGGTCGACTCCGGCGATGCCGAAGCCGAGCGTGGGATAGAGCACGCTCAGATCGATGCCGAGCTCGTCCATGCGCTCGTGCAACAGCGCGGGAATCATCGCGGTGGCGCGGTCAAGCGTGTTGCGCGTGGGTACCCCCCACCATCCGTTGTTCGGCGCGCGCGATGCGCGTCGGTCATCGGCGCCACCACCGGGTGGCACGAACAACTGCTGGAACTCCCCGGTGCGATAGCGCGCGAACAGATCTGCACCGAGGCTCTCGCGCAAGTGCGGCAACAAGCTGGGCACGTGCTCGATGACGTGGCCGTCGATGTCGACGATGGGATGGTCGAGCGCCTCGCGGATCGAGCGTGATGTTCGCGCGGCGTTCTCGGTAGGGTCGGTGGAAGTCATCGCCATGCGAGAATTCTCCCAGACCTCGGGGGGTTCTCGCGGCGGTCGGCGATGCGAGGGAACGCGCCGAACTAGTGTCCTGGCCGACAGCACATCGTTCCGGTGTTTCGGGCGGTCGGGGGCGGTGCCACAATGCGTGAGACGCATCAAGTACCACCGCGGAGCAACCGGGTGAAGAGCACGCGTTCGAGGACCACGCGTTCGAGGACCACGCGACACGTGTCAGGCACCCGCGGTGCGCGATCGTTGAGGTGATGCGCATCGGGCTGATCACGGACACGCACATGCCGGCGTCTCGCAAGCGGCTGTGGGACGAGGTAGCCATCGCGTTCGCAGGCGTCGATCTCATCTGGCACGGCGGTGACATCGTGTGGCCGTCGGTGCTCGACGAGCTGGAACACATCGCGCCCACGTTCGCTGCACGCGGCAACAACGACGTCGGTTGGAAAGACCCCCGCGTCGCCTACACGCAGCGGCTTGACGTCGACGGCTACCACCTGGCGATGGTGCACGACATGGAACCCGAGGACGAACCCATCGACGCGCTGTGCAAGCAGTACCTCGGTGGACGCCACGCCGACGTCATGGTCACCGGCCACACCCACTTCGAACGGATGGATTGGCGCGAGGGCGTGCTGCAGATCAACACCGGCAGCGCGATCCATCCGCACCTCTATTCGACCCGACTCGGCACGGTCGGGATCATCGAGGTCGACGCGTCGGGTATCCGCGCCGAGATCATCCGCCTCGGTGAGAGCGAAGGGCTCCGCAACCCCGGCATCGCCCACACCTTCGACGGCAATCGGGTGCACCGCCTCACCGACGGCTGAGGTGCCCGGCTGCGACCGAGCGTGGCGCTCGGAGGCGACGCAACGAGTGGTGTAGGTGTGTCATACGATATGCTCGATACGTATGACAATGATGAGCTTTCGAGTCGACGACGCTGAAGCCCTCGAGGCGCAACGGTGGGCTGAGCGCCTGGGCGTGGACCGCTCGGAGTTGCTCCGCGAAGCGCTCCATCGCCACCTCACCCGACTGGCGTCGGAGAACGATGCCGAGCTTTGGAACCAACGACCGTTGGACGCTGGTGAGCAGTCACTCGCTGATGTTGCCGAGTGGGGACCGGCCGAGGACTGGTCCGATTGGTCAGATGCAGCGGGGTGAGGTCTGGTTCGCACGAACACCCGGGGGCGACCGGCCGGTGTTGGTTCTGACGCGTGACCCTGTCGCCGATCGAATCGGTGCTGTGGTCGTCGCCGCGCTGACTCGCACCGCTCGAGGGCTGGTCTCCGAACTCGAATTGTCCGTCGAGCGCGACGGCGTTCCGTCGGATTGCGTGGTGAACTTCGACAACATCCACACGCTGCCGCGAGAGGCGTTTCGGCGGCGTCTTGCGGCGCTCAGCCCGGCGCGGCTTGCTGAATCGTGCCGAGTGCTACGCGACGCGACCGGCTGCTGAGAACCGACCTCGCGCCCACGACGCCTTCGGCCGGCGACGAACCCCGCAACGAGCGACACCACCGACCGACCGACCGCGACCGTCGGAGCCTTCGCGATCGACAGTCCGCCCCCGGCCCCCATCTGCAAGCCGTGATGAAGGCACGGTTCTCACCATCTCGCCCGAAGCGGTGGGCGCGATCGCGTGCTCGGTCGATCGCGAGCGATCCGCTCGGCGTACGTAGAGTGGCCGAGCGGATCGACCCGCAGTCCGCGCCGAGGGGGTCACCGTGAGCTCGTATCCGATCGAGTTGTGGGAGACGCAGGCCAAGGAAGTCGCCGATCGCTTCTACGGCACCGGGCAGTCACCCATGGCCCACAACGGCATGGCGGAACTCGACCCGGAGCTCGCGGCGCTGATCCAGGTGATCGCCCGCGGTCGTTCCTACGCGGATACGACCGTCGACTTGAAGACGCGCGCGTTGTGCACCGTCGCGTGCCTTGTCGCGCTCGGCGAGCAGCCCTACATCGAGACCTGGGTCGCGAACGCGATGAAGGTCGGCGCGACGGTCGACGAGATCGCGTCGATCATGAGCCAACTGTTCGTGTACGTCGGAACGCCCAAGTCGGTGACGGGTTTCAACGCGCTCGCCGCCGTACGCGACCGCGCGACCGCGTGAAGCCGAAAGGCACCCGATGAGGTGGCCGACGTTCGGTCGCGGTCAGACGGTCGGCTTGCGCAATCCGGTGATGCCGACGACCACCAGCCAGATCGGGAATATGAGGCCGGGCAGCCAGATGTAGGAGCCGAACATGATCACCCCGGCGACGATGCCGGCGATCGCCACCCAGTTCGCCAGCACGCCCGTGACCTTGGCCACCCGGGCGAGCAAGATCGTCGCGAGCGCCAGAAGGGACATGCCCGCGAGCAACTCGACGGCGAGACCGGCCTGCGACAGCGTCTGTGCAATCGGGATTCCCACGAAAGGGTCATTGTTCAGCTGGACGCCCGTCGGCCCCGTGGTGATCGCCCCACCGGCGGCGACCAGTACCAAACCGGCCACCGCCAAGCCGTGCCCGAGCTGCGCCCCGATCGATGCGGCGCTCGCGCCGAGCGCGGCGCGTAGCTCGAGGAGGAACCAGAAACAGAGGGCCACACCGAGCACGAGCACAGCTGCGCCGATGAGCCCGACCGCGCGTCGGCCACTCGAGTCGTAGTAATCGGCGAACGAGCTGTCGGTGGAGTCGCCTCCACCCGGGATGGTGATCATCATGATGTAGCCCGCGGCGAATACGACCCCTGCCGCGACGGCACTCCACGTCACTCGTTTCATTCGTCCCCCATTTCGGTGGCACGGTGGCCACGCCGAGGAGACCGTAACCCGGCGGCGAGCGAGACGAAAAGGGTGCCAACCTCCGGCGGCCGGTGTGCCAACACCCGTGGGCGGCAGCCGCGCGGCCGGCGACATCGGCCCCTCTACGCGACCGTTCAACAACCGACGATGTGCAACCATGAGGCCGGCGTCCGCCACGGCGGGACGCACGGTCTGGAGCATCGATGACCAACGACGAGCAGCATGTGCCCCACCACCGATCTGCCACCGATGCCATGGCGACCGCGTGGTCCGAGTTCGCCGCGGCCTTGGCGACCATGGGCGACGAGATCCGGGGCGGAACATATCCGACGTCCGAGCGCGAGCTCGCGGACGGGTACCGGTACCTGGGTCGCCTCGCGGTCCTGGCGCTGCAATGGGCCGTCGAGTTCGGCGACCCGGACTTCCCGGCGTTCTACCGCCACGACGACGACATCACGAAGTGGGGCGGCCCGAATGTCGACAACCGGTATCTGCGCGCTCGCGTGCGTGGCGAGAACACCTATCGCATAACGGGAAACGCGGCGACGTCGCACGGCTTCGTGCTGCAACTCAACGAGGGCGACATGCAGTACGACGAGCACGGTGTCTACGGCGAGCTGTGGGGCGACCAGCTCGAAAAGAACCCCGACGGGTCGTTCGAGCTGATCGTCAGCGCGGAACGTCACGAAGGCAACTGGCTACCGCTGCACCCCGATGCGCGCATCATCAGCATTCGCGAGTACTTCAACGACTGGGCCACCGACACGCCCGGTTGGTTCACGATCTCCTGTGTCGAGACCGCGGGTCGCGCCCCGGTTCCGCTCACGCCGGACGTGATCGCCCAACGGATGGCCGAGGCCCGCCGCTGGGCCGAGACCAGCCTGCGCTATTGGAACGACTACCTCAACAAGGCAAAGGGTGATCGGACCAACTCCATCAGTGCACCGCGATCGGTTGCCGCGGGGGCAGCCGCGATCGCGTACGGCGCGGGCTACTTCGATCTCGACCACGACCAGGCAATGGTCATCGAGGGCGGTGCGCCCGACGCGTGGCACTGGAACTACCTGCTGTACAACCTCGGCTGGTTCGAGTCACTCGATTTCGCCAACCGCACGACAAGCCTCAACGGCCACCAGATCCACGTCGATGGCGACGGCCGATTCCGTATCGTCGTCGCGCACCGCGACCCGGGTACCCCGAATTGGCTCGACACCACCGGGCTCAAATCCGGCATGGTGAGCTACCGCTACATTCACGCCACCTCGACACCGTCGGTCGAATGCCGCGTCGTGCCGTTCGACGAGGTGCGCGCCACACTGCCACCCGAAACGCCGATCGTGTCCGAAGCACAACGACGTCGCCAGATCGAGATACGCCAACTTCACGTCGCCCGCCGCTTCCGGCAATGACCGAGCGCGTGGCATCGGAGCGCACATGAGGCCGCGACGAATCACCGCAGTGACGGTGGCACTCACCCTGCTCGGCGCGGCCTGCGCCTCGCCGAGCGCGGGCGACGTGCTGGCGAGCACCGCCGGACGCACTGCACCCGACGCGAACGCGGCAGCATTGCTCGCGACCCCGCTCGACCGATTCGGCGGCGAACTGTTCAACGCCGTCGGCCGGCAGGGCAGCCTCGCGAACGCCAACGTCGCGGTGTCGCCATTCAGCATCGAGGCAGCACTGCTGATGACGCGCGCGGGCGCGCGCGGCGACACCAGAGCCGAGATCGACCGGGTGCTGCACCTCACCGGACTCGACCCCGATGCGGGTTTCAACGCCGTCGATCAGGCGCTGGCCACACGATCCGTTTCGGTCAAGAGTCCTGACGGCAAGACACTGAAGGTCACGTTGTCGACTGCGAACGCACTGTGGGGCCAGAAGGGATACCCCATCGCGACGGGGTTCCTCGACGTGCTCGCCGCCGACTACGGCGCCGGGCTGCGCGTCGTCGACTACCGCGCGGACAGCGAAGCGGCGCGGCGGGCAATCAACCGTTGGGTGGCGGGCCGAACGAACGACAAGATCCCCGCGCTCATACCCCAGGGTGTGCTCGACGGGTCGACCCGTCTCGTGCTCACCAACGCGATCTACCTGAACGCCGCGTGGGCCGAGCCGTTCGACACGAAAGCCACGGCCGACGGCACCTTCACACGCCTCGACAAGTCGACCGTGACCGCGCGATTCATGCCGCGCAGCGGTACCTATGGCTTCGCCGCCGGCGACGGGTGGCAACTCGTCGAACTGCCGTACGCGGGCGACAAGCTTGCGATGGACGTCATCATTCCCGACACCGGACGCTTCGCCGCGGTCGAAGCACAGCTGGGTAAAGGCATCTCCCCGTTCGTCGCCGGCCTGAGCACGGCGTCGTTGCGGTTCGCGCTACCCCGGTTCACGTTCCGCACCCAGGCACAACTCGTCGAGGCATTACAAGCCCTCGGTGTCGACACCCTCTTCGACCCCGGTCGCGCAGATCTGTCCGGCATCTCGAGCGAGGAGCGGCTGTATGTCTCCGATGTGCTGCACGAGGCCTACGTCGCCGTCACCGAGACGGGCACCGAAGCCGCAGCCGCGACCGCGGTAGTGATCAAGGCCACCGCGGCACCCGCACCGGCGCGCGAACTGCTCGCCGATCGGCCTTTCTTGTTTGCCATCCGCGACCGTGAGACGGGCGCGGTGCTCATGCTCGGTCGCGTGCTCGACCCGACGCACGCGTGAGCAGCAGCGCACCGTTCGCAAATGCGAGACTCCACACATGGGACTCGTCGATGACAAGGTCGTGATGATCACGGGCGCGGGTAGCGGCATGGGCCGTGCCGGTGCGGTGCTGATGGCCCGCGAGGGTGCGGCGCACGTCTACGTCATCGACGTGAACGACGCGGGTGGTGCCGGCACAGTCGATCTCGTGCGTGCGGTCGACGGCGCGGCGACGTTCGTGCACGCCGATGTCTGCGACGACGACGCCATCGCCGCGTCGGTGCAACGCATCGTCGACGAGCAAGGCCGCCTCGACTGCGCGTGGAACAACGCTGGCATCACCGACACGGGTCGACCGTTCACCGACGTCGACCGTGCCTCATGGGATCGCATGATCGCCGTGAACCTCACCTCGGTGTTCGTGTGCATGAAGGCGGAGTTGCTCCAGATGCAGGCGCAAGGATTCGGCGCGATCGTGAACACGGCCTCCGCGTCGGGACTCGTCGCGACACCCGGGCTCGTGCACTACACGGTCGCGAAGCACGGTGTGCTCGGTCTCACCAAACAGGGCGCGCTCGAGTACAACAACCGCAACATCCGGGTGAACGCGGTGTGCCCCGGCATGGTGAACACACCGCTCACCCAGGAGTTGTTCGAATCGAACCCGCGGCTCGCCGCGTCGATTCAGCGGCTCATGCCGGGCGGCAAGCTCGGCGAACCCGATCAGGTGGC
>JANMVY010000382.1:0-1933 GCA_031393535.1 Actinomycetes bacterium
CGGCGTCGAAGGCGGCCGCGAACGAGGTGTCGTCGTCGGCCGCGTACACCACCACCGGCACGATACCCGTGTAACTGTCCGCCTTGAGTCGCGCGGTCGCCTTGAGCGCGGCAACGGGATGATGGCGACCGTCGATCATGACCAGTCGCGGTCGCCCGCGCAGCGCGAGCGACATGAGTTCGTCGGGGGGCGTGACAGAGGCCACGGGCGCCCCGTCGTGGTCGAGCCACGAACGGAATGCTGGCGGCGGCGCCTGTCCATCGGGCGCGAACAGAATGGCGATCGACTTGGTCACGCGACTCGGCTTCGCCCCCATCGGTGAACGGGCAAGATACGGACCGGAAAACGGCGCGTCAAACGAAAGCGGCGCTGCAACTTGCGCCGGTTCGAGGCGCACCCTGAATCCGGCCGGGCCGGAACACTTATGATGGCAGCTTCCCTGCTTCATCTACGAGCATGATGGGAATATCGTCACGAACCGGGTAGCGCAAGCGGCAAGCCGGGCAGTCGAGCGCCGGCACGTCCTCGTGCCAGGTCAGCTCCCCCTTGCAGCGAGGGCAGACCAGGATCGCGAGTAGTTGCGGAGAAAGGGTCATGTGTCGTGCCCGTCAGGAGATTTATAGCCAAGTCTGGCGAGGGCGGCCGGGTCGCGTCGCCAGTTTGCCAGCACCTTCACCCACAGGTCAAGGTACACGCGCGCTCCGATCAATTCCTCGATTTTTGCCCGCGCCGCCTTGCCGATCTCGCGAATCCGGACGCCACCACCGCCGACCAGGATCCGCTTCTGGCTCTCGCGCTCCACGTGAATGACCGCGCGAATGTACACCGGGTCCGTGCTTTCGCGGAACTCCTCGATCACGCACGCCACGCTGTACGGCACCTCTTCGTCGAGCTGCTCAAGCGCGGTCTCGCGAACGAGCTCGGCAGCGAAGAACCGCACCTGCTGCGTGCTCACGTCGTCGGGGTCGTAGAGATACGGGTGTTCCGGAAGGATCGACGCGACACGGTCGACGAGTGCATCGAGTCCGTCGCCCAGCAGGGCCGAGCCGAGAAGCGCGTCGGGATGCGAGTCCATGAGCGCCTCGCGCTGTCCGGCGTTCAGCTGATCGGCCTTGTTCAGCCAGGTGACGACGGGCGCGAGCGGCGGCTGTTCGAGCGCGGCGACCGTCTGGAGCGGTGCCGGGGGACCTGCCGTGGCGTCGGCCACGTGCACGATCACGTCCGCATCGCGGAGGGCCGCCAGGGCGGTGGCGCGCATGACGCGGTGGAGCTCGTACTCCGGGTCGAGGAGCCCCGGCGTGTCGAGCAGCACCATTTGCACCCCGTCGGCGGTCCGGATGCCGACGACGCGGTCGCGGGTGGACTGCGGCTTGGGGCTCGTGATGGCGAGCTTTTGACCGACGAGCCGGTTGAGCAGGGTTGACTTGCCGGCGTTGGGCTTGCCGGCGACGGTGACGATGCCAGCGCGGGTCATGGGTGGTTCAAGGTAGTCCCTGCTGGAAGGAGGGAGGGCCACAAAAGCAACGCCCCGGTGGACAATTGCCCACCGGGGCGTCACAGAGGTGCCGGCGACGGCCTACTCTCCCGCGATCTCTCAATCGGAGTACCATCGGCGCTGCAGGGCTTGACGATCGTGTTCGGAATGGGAACGAGTATGGCCCCTGCGCTCAAGTCGCCAGCGGTCTGGAAATGACCGCGGAATGTGGCAGTGATCGTGTTTTTCCTTGTGGCGATCAGTGACGAGTAGATCGCATACATGCAATGCGCTGCTTGCTTGGAAGTAGTCAAGCCGCACGGGCGATTAGGACCACTGCGCTCGGAACGCCTCGCGGCGCTTCCACGTGTGGCCTATCGACGGGGTAGTCTTCCCCGGCCCTTAAGGGAGCTCGAAGCTCCAGGGAGCATTCATCTTTGGGGGCGCTTCCCACTTAGA
>JANMVY010000462.1:0-2187 GCA_031393535.1 Actinomycetes bacterium
TCTGTCGCCTCCTCGAAGTCGCCGCGCGCGAGCGACAGCTCGCCAGCGCGCACCGCTGCCTTCACGAACGCGAGGCGCTCGCGCTCACGGGCCGCGAACGCCCATTCGGCGTCGTCGACCGATGCGAGATGGTCGCCTCGATACAACGCAACGGCGCGCCGGTACTCGCCGAGGGCATACGAGGCTGCCCCGCGGCGTTCGTAACCGGCCGCGCGGTGGAGCGCCTCGTGGAACTCGACGATGTCGAGCTGCAGCGAGGCCCCGGGGCGCAGACGAATCGCGTCGCCGAAATCCTCGATGAAATGCGATGGCTCGTGCGCGAGACGGTCGGGCTGCAACGCCTGCGTGAGATAGGTGAGCGTCACCCGAAGATTGTTGCGAACTGCGTCGTCGTCGAGATCGGGCCACAGGAGCGACCCGACACGGGTACGGGTGATCGGGCCGTGTTCGACGAGGAGCAGGAGCAGGCGCCGCACGGCCTTGCGATTGAGCTGCGACGGCCATTCGTCGTGGCCATCGAAGTCGAGTCGTAGAGGGCCGAGCACACACACGCGTACCGACCGCTCGGGTGGCACGGCGTGCGACCCGAGCAGCCCTGAGGCCGCCGCTCGCATGGTCTTGGGCGCGTGTTTCGACAGGTCGCGCAGCCGGGTCCGCACCAGCGCATCCTTGACTCCGTGGAGCAGCTCCTCGGCGTCGCCCTGTTGACCTTGGGCCGCGAACAACGTCGCCAGCTCGGCGAGCCATGGCACAGGCATCTGCGCGCGGAGGGCCGCCAGCTCGAACCCGCGGAGCGATTCGGAATCAACGGGGGCACCTTCGCGCAGCGCGACGATCGCCCGGCTGGCTGCGCGGCCCTGCGCGACGCTGCCGCGGAGCGGCGATGAGTCCCAGATCTGCCGCGATTCGGGTACAAGCACATAGGTGAGCGGCAGCCAGGCCCGATGGGCGCGAACGACCGATGGATCCGCAAGGGGTCGCGCCGCAAGCTCACTCTGCATGACCACTGCTGCGCCGGGCTCATCGCCCGTGCCGAGACGCAACATGACCTCGGCCATCGAGACGAGCGCACGAGCCCATGCACCTGCTGAATCGCGCACGAGATTCGCTCGGTCGAGCATCGAGCGGGCGCCATCGACGTGTCCTGCGACGCACAGCCAGAGCGCAGCTTGTGCACCGTTCGCGGCACGGTTGTGCAGCCAGCCGACCTCTTCGAGCTCAGTCATAGCCGAGTCGATGCGAGCCACCACCGCGTCGCGGTGGCCAAGTGCCCAGAGACAGGAGAGGCGTTCGAACTCCGCGGGCGGTCGCATGGTGGGTGTCGCGGCCTCGCACGCGCGCGTCGCCGGTGCGAGCGCGGCGCGTGGATCACCATTGGTCAGATGTGCTCGGGCTTCGAGAAAGTCCGTGAGCGGGACGATCTCGGGGTGCTGATGTTCGCGCCGTGACGAGCGGGCTTCGGCGACCACGGCATCGGCGTCGCCCAGCACCTCACCGAGCACCAAGGGGCCCAACGTCACGATCGACGCCGCCAGGTCGGAGCCCGCCGCAGCCAGCTGCGTGCCGCGCTCGAGGAGGTGGACCAGCAGGTCGTAGTCCTCGTGCCACCAGGCGATATGACCGAGATGGAAGATGGCGGAGATCTCGCCGTCGACGTCGTCGCGCTGCGCGAAACGACTGACTGCGAGCTCGAAGAACGGGATGGACCCGAGCGGGTCGCCGGGCTTTCGCACCGCGCCGGCCAGCAGAGCGGCCTCCGCGGTCTCGCCCATCCCGCCGGCGACGATCTCGCGGTACCAGTCGCGCAACACCTCGCCCGGTACCAACGGGTGCGAATCGGCGCACACGCGTCGCACCAGTTCGAGCACCTCGTTCATCGCCCCCACCGCTGCGAACAGCCGCACCGCCGGCGCGAACGCACCGCGGGCCCGGGTCGCGCCCGCAGCCTGCCAGCATCCGGCGCGCCGCTCCTCCGCCGAAAGAAGCCGCGTCAACGCCGGACCCCAGAGGTCGTGAACCGTGACCCATCCGTCATCGGTGATGGTGGCCATCGGCATTGCCCGGATCAGCTCGCGAACATCGACCGGGCGACCGAGGACCGTGGAGAGCAGCTCGCTGTCGGCGCCGCCGATCGTGTGCAGCATGGCGAGCGCTCGACGACGTTCTTCGTCGAAGCGACTCAGCACC
>JANMVY010000470.1:0-2260 GCA_031393535.1 Actinomycetes bacterium
CCGCGGAGCAAGAACAGGTACAACGAGAACGCGACCAGGCCGACCCCGAAACCGCGGAGCACGCCGGCGCTTGCGTCGAGCGTGCCCAGGTTGCTCGCCAAGCCTCGGGCGACGGTGCTGGGCGCGGCCACGAACATCGCGGCCGCGGGCAGGAGGAGTCCGGCGATCACGCGGCTGCCGGCGCGCACCAGCGTGCGGAACAGTGTCGCGTTCTGGTTGACGTGCGCGCGTGTGAGCCGAGGCGTGTACGTGGTCATCAACGTCACGGCCAAGAGCCCGTGGGGAAGCTGCAACAGCAGGTACATGCTCGTGTACGCCGAGTAGTCGCTGAACGCACGCAGCGCAAGCACGGTGATGACAAGGAACGAGATCTGATTCGCCACCACGTAGCCGACTGTCCACGTCGACAACCGGAGCACCTCGCGAATCGCAGGATGGCGCAGGTCGAGTCGGAACCGGGGGCCGTTGCCCGACCGCGCGATCGCCGGGATGAGCGCCACTGCCATCGCGGCGACGCCGAGCGTTGCGCCGAGGCCGAGCTCGAAGCGCAGGCGACCGTTGCGGGCGGCCTCTTCGATCGTGATCGTCGAGAACGTCTGTTTGACGATCACGAGCCCGAGGATCGTGACCACGTTCGTCAGCACCGGCGCCCATGCCGCGGCGAAGAACTTCCCCTTCGCGTTGAGCAGCGCCGACAGCACGCTCGTCGCGCCGTAGAAGAAGATCTGGGGGAGGAACAGGTACGCGAGGCTGGTGGCCGCGCCGTTGTACTGCCGCGCAACGTCGGCGGGGGCGAACGCGGTGTACACGCGGATGATCAGCGGAGCGGCGAGTGTCGCGGCCAGGGTCAGCGCGGCCAGCGTCATCAGTGAGACGGTGACGATGGCGTCGATCGCCCGCCGGTCGTCCTCGAGCACCGCGCGGGTGAATCGCGGCACCAGCGTTGCGGTGAGCACGCCACCGAGCACGAGGTCGTAGACGATGTTCGGCGCGGTGTTCGCCAGGTTGTAGACGTCGGTCAGTCGACCATCACCCACAACCGGGACGAGCACCCACGCGAGCGCGAGGATTCGCAGGTAGCCGGAGAACCGTGACAACGCAGTACCCAGCCCGACGGCCAGGTTGTCGGAGATCGGCCTGCGGCGCGGGGAATCGGCGTTCACGTTGGGCCGAGCGTACCCGCGGATCTTCGCGTGGTCGGGGTGGCGCCGGTACTCTGGCGGCCCATGAGCACATCCACGAACGCGCCGACCATGGCCGAGTTGGGCGCACGGGCGAAGGCGGCATCGCGTGTGCTCGCCCTAGTCGGCACCGCTGCGAAGGACACCGCATTGCGCGCGGCGGCCGACTTGTTGATCGCCCGCCGTGAGCACATCCTCGCTGCGAACGCCCGCGACGTGGCCACCGCAGAGTCTACCGGTGCCACCGCGACACAGCTCGATCGGCTGCGGCTGAGCGAGAGCAAGTTGCAGAGCATGGCCGATGGGTTGCGCCAGGTCGCGTCTCTGCCTGATCCGGTCGGCGAGATCACCGAGGGGTTCACGCGTCCGAACGGTTTACAGATCTCGAAGGTACGCGTGCCGCTCGGCGTGGTGGCGATCATCTACGAGAACCGCCCGAACGTCACGAGTGACGCCGCCGGCTTGTGCGTGAAGGCCGGCAACGCGGCGTTCCTACGCGGGTCGGGTGGCGCGATCGAATCCAACAAGGCGATCACCTCCGCGTTGCGCGACGCGATGGAACAAGCGGGCCTGCCCGCAGATGCCGTGATCCTCGTAGAGGATACGCGCCACGAAGCGGCGGTCGAGTTCATGCGCCAACGAGACAGCATCGACTGCCTCATTCCGCGCGGCGGGCCGTCACTCATCCGGTCGATCCTCGAAAATGCCACCGTCCCCTATGTGATCGACGGCGAGGGGAACTGTCATGTGTATGTCGATGCCACTGCCGATCTCGACATGGCGCTCGACATCGTCGTCAATGCCAAGACTCAGCGACCGTCGGTGTGCAACGCCGCCGAGAGCTTGCTCGTGCACGCGTCGGTGGCCGACACGTTCTTGCCCCGGGTCGACGCCGCCCTCACCCAGGTCGAGCTCATCGGCGACGAGCGGACCTGCGCACGGATCGCGCGCGCCGGGGTCGCGACCGATCTCGACTACGCGACCGAGTTCCTCGACCTGAAGCTGTCGGTGCGGGTGGTCGACTCGCTCGACGACGCCATCGCCCACATCCAACGGTTCGGTTCGGGTCACAGCGAGGC
>JANMVY010000474.1:0-6475 GCA_031393535.1 Actinomycetes bacterium
GCGGGTTGGCGCAGTCGGCACCGCACGCGCACCGGCGGCGGTGAGCCGGTCGATGAGCTCGTGGGTGTCGGGGGGTTCGCCGACACCGGTCCAGGTCAGCCACCGGTTGCCGTCACGGTCGCGCCCGTACACGATCTCGGGTACCACCAGCGAGCCGGCGAGCCGGTCGGCTTCGCGCGCGAACGACAGCGCGCCGAAGGCGATCGCTCCGGTGGCGGTGCGATCGAGGTCGCTCGCGGAGTGGATGTGGGCGAGCGGTGTCGCCTCGACCTCAGCTGGCGCGGCGGCTCCCAACGTGATCGTGGCGGCTGAGCCGACTCCGGCGAGCGCGAAGCCATCGTGCATCCATACGACGCCGGTGTCGCCGGCCATCGCGACCGGATCGAGGTCGATGTCGACTCGCCTGGTGACCGAATGGAGCTCGTTCATCGATGTGCCGCAGGCGTTCGCGTGGCCACGAGGAGCTGGCTGATGCCTGTCGACAGCAGGTTGCGTTCGATGTCGACGAAACCTGCGTCGCGCAACAACGCGAGCATGTGCTCGGGCGCCGGCAGGTATGCGACCGACTTGGGCAGGTAGCGATACGCCGCACCATCGGACAACAGCGCGCCGATGCGCGGCACGACCTTGCCGAAGTAGATGCGGTGACCGAATCGCAAGAGGCGGTACTTCGGCTCGCCCACCTCCAACAACGCGACGCGTCCGCCGGGGCGTACCACCCGTGCGAGCTCGTGGAAGAACCGCTCGAGCTCGACGAGGTTGCGCAACGCGAAGCCACAGGTGGCGCCGTCGACCGATGCGTCAGGAACGGGTAAGCGCAAGATGTCGGCCTGGAGCAGCGGCGCGTCGGTGCGAGCCGCCGCGAGCATGCCGAAGGAAAGATCGACCCCGATCGGGACCATGCCGCCCTTGGTCAGCTCGCGGCAGAAGTCGCCGGTGCCGCACGCGAGGTCGAGCACCGTGGAGCCTGGCGCGAGGCGCAGTTCTCGCACGGTGCGTCGGCGCCAGCCGACATCCATGCGGAACGTCATGATGCGATTTACGAGGTCGTAGCGCGGTGCGATGGTGTCGAACATCGCGCGTACTGCGCGTACCTTCTCGTCGCCCTGGGGGAGCGTCGGGTCGATGGGCGATGCCCTCACCGCGGTCTCACTTGAACCAGATGCGCGCGTAGCTGCGGCTCGAGTCGTGCAGGAGCAGCGACGCGATCCACACGCCGATCGCGAGGCTGATCAAACCGAGGACCGGATTGCCGACTAGTAGCACGAGGTCGAGCAGCACCGACAGGCATGCACCGGTGCAGCCCGCGAGAAAACCGAGCTTCTTCTCGTTCGCGATGCCGTACCCGCCGCCCGCCTTCAAGACCGCGAGCACGATGAACACGAGCGCGAACGACCCGCCATTGAGGAATGCCGCGAAAACGTCGAACGCGGCCGAGATGTACAGCATCTGGGTGCCCTGCACGAGGCGACCAGGTTGGGTCTTGTCGATCCATCGGAACTGCTCCATGACGATCAGTCTGCCTTGTCGCGCGCGGCGGACGCGCGTCGGGGGCTGATGGACACCGCGCGCGCGCGGAGCTGGCCGCACGCGGCATCGATTTCGGTACCGCGGTTGTTGCGCACCGTGGCATTGACGCCACGAGCAACCAGGTCGTCGCGGAACGTGTGCACGCGGGCGAGGGGCGAGCCGACAGTGGCGAAGCCGCTGGTCGGGTTGAGTGGGATGAGGTTCACGTGTGCGCGAAGGTCGCGGGCGATCGTCGCGAGCTCGTGTGCGTCGCTCGGTCGATCGTTGACGCCGTCGATCATGGCCCATTCGAACGACAGGCGCCGGTTGCGGTGACTGAGGTAGGTGCGACACGCGTCGCTGAGTTGCGCGATCGGATAGCGGCGGTTGATCGGTACGAGCGCGTCGCGCAGCGTGTCGTTCGCGGCGTGCAGCGAGACGGCCAGGTTTGCGGGTAGGCGCTCGGTACCGAAGCGTACGATGCCCGGAATGATGCCAACTGTCGACACGGTGAGATGGCGCGCCGAGATGGCGAGCTCGTCGTGGATTCGTTCGAGCGCGGTGATCGTGCGGTCGTAGTTGGCGAACGGCTCGCCCATGCCCATGAACACGATGTTCGAGACGCGGTGGCCCTGCACCCGGGCGAATTGCGATGCTCGAACGACCTGTTCGACGAGCTCGCCGACCGTGAGGTTCCGCTCGAACCCGCCCTGGCCGGTTGCGCAGAAGCCGCACGCCATCGCACAGCCGGCCTGCGTGCTGATGCACACCGTGGAACGATCTCGATAGTGCATGAGCACCGTTTCGACATGCGAACCGTCATGCAGGCGCCACAACCACTTGACGGTGTCGCCATCGGTGCTCGTGGTCTGCGCGGATGTCTCCAACGCGGCGGGCAGTGCTGCTGCGAGTCGAGTGCGCAGTGCCTTCGGCAACGTGGTCATGTCGACCGGTTCGAGCAGGTGCGTGTAGAGGCCCTCCCACACCTGATCGACGCGGTAGCGAGGCTCGCCTTCGAGTAGCTCGCCGAGGTCATCGCGCGACAGGTCGTAGCGTGAATGGTGCGAGAGGGCGTTCACGCGACCATGCCGCGGTACGCCCGGTCGATGTGGTGCACCGTGAAACCGATGCGTTCGTAGGTTCGTACCGCTGCGGTGTTGTCGTGCTCGACATAGAGCATGCCGGTACGCAGCCCGCGGTCGCTCAACCACTGAAGACCGGCGAGGGTGAGCGCCCTGCCGAGGCCCTGGCCGTGGAAAGCCGGGTCGACGGCGATGGCGTAGATCTCGCCGAGAGCGTGATCACCGAGCGCCGGGTTCGCCGGGTGGATCTTCGTCCAACAGAACGCGGCGACATGACCGTCGCGTTCATGGATGCGGAACCCATCGGGGTCGTACCACGGCTCGGCGCGACGGTCGGCGAGATCGGCGTGGCTCATGTGACCCTGCTCGGGATGCCAGTGAAATGCGCGGTTGTTCACCGCGAGGAATGCGTCGGCGTCGGAGTCGGCGAAGGCACGTGTTGTCACATCGGGGGATGACGCCGGCAACGGGCAGCGCATCTGGAGCAGGTCGCGCCAAGGCTCGAGGTCGCCGGCCCGGGCCAGCGCGTCGAGCGAGTCGTCGACGTGCTCGACCCACAGCACGAACGGCCCGCCGCCCTGGTCGTGCGCCTCGACTCGGGCCGCGCGCAGATGCGCCGCGGGATCGGTTGGGCGGCCCGTGCCCGACATCCACCGCGCGACCCAGGTGTCACGCTCACGAACGATCAGGTCCATGTCGATCAGGCTAACGTCGCTCGCATGGCCCGCCCCCGCACGCCCAAAGGCCGTGCACGCGAGGTGCACCGCCGCTTGGCGGCGGAATACCCCGAGGCGATATGCGAGCTCGATCACCGCAACGCGTACGAGCTTCTCACCGCCACGATCTTGTCGGCGCAGACCACCGACAAGCGCGTGAACATGGTCACGCCCGAGCTGTTCGCGCGCTATCCCTCGGCCGAGGACCTCGCGAACGCGCAGCTCGGTGACGTCGAGGCGATCGTGAGGTCGACCGGGTTCTACGCGAGCAAGGCCAAGAACATCGTGGGCATGGCGGCGCGCCTGGTCGGCGAGTATGGCGGCGAGGTGCCCGGCGCCCTCGAGGATCTCGTCACGTTGCCCGGGGTGGGCCGCAAGACTGCGAACGTGGTGCGCAGCGTCGCGCTCGGTCTGGCGGGCTTGCCGGTCGACACGCACGTGCTGCGGCTCACGAAGAAGCTCGGCATCACCACCGAGACCGACCCGGTGAAGGTCGAGTTCGCCATCAATCCGATGTTGCCCGCCGACGAACGCGGCTCGTTCAGCCTGCGGGTGATCCTGCACGGTCGGCGGGTGTGCTTCGCCCGCAAACCGAACTGCGCAGAGTGCGCGCTCGAAGACATCTGCCCGGCGAGCGAGCTGCGCTGATTGTCCACGGCGCGTGGGGCGACCGACGGGCCGGTGGCCGAAAAAGTGTGCGGTTGCGCGCTACCGCAGGGTGCGTTGCACCGACTCGAGTTGGCGTGACGCGCTGCGTAGCGCTCGTTCCACCTCGTGGAGCTGAAACGCCACACCCTCTCGATCGGTGCCCTGGTAGCGGTCGGCCACGTCGGTGATGCGCACGATGAGGTCGTCGAGCAGAGTCGAGGCGGAGGACAACACGGCGACGTCGCTCGATGGCATGAACGTGGTCTATCCGATTGCGGCGCGGTTCGTCGACCGCGCCTTCTCGCCCAGGGCCGGATCCGGGTGACGAGACCCCTGTTGGAGGGTGCAACCCGTGACCCACGAACCGTGGACGGGGGCTCGGCGACGAAAATGTCGAGGGGGGCGGGAGCCCGGGCCGATACGGTGTCGCGGTCATGTTGCAGCGACTCGATCTCCGTGGCCGCGAGCTCGGCACTCGCACGGCGGACACTCGCGCCCTGCTGACGCGGCCCGAGGTCGCGGGTGATGGACCCACCGCCGCCGTACGCGAGATCATCGCCGCTGTGCGGGCTCGTGGCGACGAAGCGGTCCGCGAGTTGACCGCTCGCTTCGACGGTTGCGACCTGTCGTCGGCGCGAGTCTCGGCGCGCGAGGTCACTGCGGCGCTGGCGACATGTGATCCCGTCCTGCGCTCATCGCTCGAGGTCGCGGCTGGAGCCGTTCGCGCCTTTCACGAGACGCAGAACGTGGTGCCGCACACGTTCGCCCGCGACGGGCTCGTGATCGAGGGTCGACGCCAGCCGGTCGACCGTGCCGGGCTCTATGTGCCCGGGGGCCGCGCGGTCTATCCGTCGACGGTGCTCATGACCGCAATTCCCGCGCGCGTCGCGGGTGTGGCCGAGGTCGTGCTGTGCGTGCCCCCCGCGACCGACGGGAAGATCCCCGCGATCGCGCTTGCCGCGGCCGCTATCGCCGGGGTCGACGAGGTCTACGCGGTCGGCGGCGCGCAGGCCATTGCCGCGATGGCGTACGGCACCGAGACCATTCGCCCGGTCGATGTCATCGTCGGGCCGGGCAACGTGTTCGTCGCTATTGCGAAACGCGAGGTTGCCGGGGTGGTCGGTGTTCCGTCCGCGTTCGCCGGCCCGAGCGAGATCGTCGTCGTCGCCGACGAGACCACCCCCGCTTCGCTGGCCGCGGTCGACCTGATCGTGCAGGCCGAACATGGCCCCCACGGCCTCGCCTGGCTCATCACATGGAGCGAAACCGCGGCCGACGCGATCTGCGCCGAGATCGCCGCACAGGTCGCGATCGCGCCTCGCCGCGCCGACATCGAAGCCACGTTGGCGGCCGGTGGTTGGTGCGCGCTCGTCGATTCGCCGGCCGCTGCGATAACCGTCGCGAACGCGATCGCACCCGAGCACCTGCAACTGATGAACGCCGACCCCCGATCACTTCTGCCGTTGGTGCGTCACGCCGGCGCAGTGTTCTGCGGTCTGTTCGCACCCGCGTCCATAGGCGATTACGTCGCGGGTCCTTCACATGTGCTGCCCACCGACGGCACGGCCCGATTCGCGGGCGCGCTGACCACCCGCGACTTCCAAAAGGATGTTCACGTGGTGACCCTCGACCGCATCGCGTTCGAGCGTCTCGGCCCCCATGCCGAGACGCTCGCGATGGCCGAAGGCCTCGACGCGCACGCGGACTCGATCCGTCGTCGCGTCGCCTGGCTCGCCGGAGACAGCGCATGAACCTTCGTCCCCGCGTGCGTGACGACCTCGCAATGATGCAGGGCTACCACTCGCCGCAGGTGTCGGTCGCCGTGCGGCTCAACACCAACGAGTCGCCCTACGCTCCGCCGGCTGCGTTCACCGAACAGCTCACTGCGGCCATCACCCACGTCGAATGGAACCGCTACCCCGATCGCTCGGCCGCCGACCTACGCGCCAAGCTCGCCGCGCACTACGGCGTGCGATCCGATCAGGTCTTCGTGGCAAACGGCTCCAACGAGGTGCTGCAGTGTCTGCTGCTCGCCTACGGCGGAGCGGGTCGTACCGCCTTGGTGTTCGAGCCGACGTACGCCCTGCACAGCCACATCGCACGAATCGCCGGCACCGAGGTGGTCACGGGCGAGCGCACCGAGCAGTTCGCGCTCGATCTCGACGTCGTGCGATCGGTCATCACCACGCACGAGCCCGAAGTCGTGTTCCTCTGCTCACCCAACAATCCCACCGGTGTGGTCGACCCGCCCGAGACCGTGCAGTTCGTGCTCGATCTCGCCCGCACCTACGGGGGCCTCGTGGTGGTCGACGAGGCATACGGGCAATTTGCATCATCATCGGCGGTGTCACTCGTCAACGACGAGGTGCCACTCGTTGTCACGCGTACGTTCTCGAAGACGTGGTCGCTCGCCGCGCTGCGCCTCGGCTACTGCATCGGTCCGTCGTGGCTCGTCGCAGAGCTCGACAACGTCGTGCTGCCGTATCACCTCGACACGGTCAAGCAGATCGCCGGCTCGCT
>JANMVY010000390.1:0-5943 GCA_031393535.1 Actinomycetes bacterium
GGGCAGCCTGGCATCCGACGCGGCCGCCGTACATGCCGTCTTCGCGATTCTCACCGCGTTGTACCAGCGCGGCGCAACCGGTCGCGGGCAGTACATCGACCTCTCGGCTCTCGAGGCCGTCACGCAGCTCAACACCTGGGGCGTGACAAACACGTCGGCCATCGTGGCCGCAGGTATGGCCAAGCCTGTCGTGCGCGCGGGCGATGCCCCGATCTACCCGATGATCCGGTGCAAGGACGGTGCGATCCGGCTCGTGCTGCTCGCGCCGCGTCAGTGGCGGGCCATGTGGCAATGGATGGGCTCGCCCGAGGAGTTCGCCGACCCGATGTGGGAGCAGACGTTCGTCCGCATGCAGAACATGGATGTGTTGAACCCCGTGTTCGAGGCATTCTTCGCCGACAAGACGATGGAGGCGGCCGCCGCCGAGGCCCAGCGTCGTGGTGTGGTCGCGACCCCACGCCTCGAGCCGTCGGGCGTCCTGAAGAACGAGCATTTCCGTTCGCGCGGATCGTTCGTCGAGGCGGAGGTCGCGCCCGGCGTGGTCGCGCAGGTGGCGTCCGGGTTCTTCGAGTTCGACGGCGCGCGGGTCGGCTACCGCAGTGGTCCACCGGCGCTCGGCGAGTGGCACGCCGACCTGCCGGTGCCGCCGGCGCGCACCGCCGGGGCTGAGGTGACCCCGGTCGTTCCGGCACGGCCGCTCGCCGGCTTGCGAGTACTCGATTTCGGCCACGGCGGCGT
Organism: Actinomycetes bacterium; assembly: GCA_031393535.1. Classification (GTDB taxonomy): domain Bacteria; phylum Actinomycetota; class Acidimicrobiia; order Acidimicrobiales; family WLNW01; genus WLNW01. The sequence continues at coordinate 739 of JANMVY010000390.1, forward strand.
CGGTGTCGAAGGTGGGCGCATGCTCGTCGAATACGGCGCGGACGTCATCAAGATCGAGACCCACACGTACCCCGATTTCATGCGCATCGTGCTCGGCGGAATGATGACGCCGTCGTTTGCGTCGTCGTCGCGCAGCAAGCGCAGCTTCGCGGTGAACGTGAAGCACGCCGACGGTTTGCGCCTCGTGCACGAGCTCGCAAAACATGCCGACATCGTCATCGAGAACAACAGCACCGGCACCATGGACGCCATGGGCGTCGGCTACGCGGCGCTGCATGCGGTGAATCCCGACCTCGTCATGGCATCGAGCCAACTCGTGGGCTCGCGCGGAACCTGCGCCAGCTGGATCGGCTACGGCCCGACGATCCAGCCGTTCGGTGGCATGACGCACCTGTGGGCCTTCGCCGACGGCGAGGGCCCGCCGGGGAACCCTGCCATCCACCCCGATCACCTGGCCGGGCGGTTGTGCGCGATCGGCGCGCTAGCCGGTGTGCTCGGCCGCGAAATGCGGGGCGGCGGCAGCCACGTCGAGATCGCCCAGGTCGAGGGCGTCATCAACACCCTTGGCGACCTCCTCGCGAAAGAGTCCCTCGAGCCGGGCTCGGTTGGACCCGAAGGCAACGACGATCAGCGCGGTGCACCGTGGGGCGTTTTCCGCTGTGCTCCCGCCGCGGACTTCGACGAGAACTACGCCGTGATCTGCGTGCGCGACGACGCCGATTGGCACGCGCTGTGCGCGGCGATGGACCAGCCGGTGCTCGCGGCCCAGTACCCGACCGCCGACAATCGGCTCGCGAAGCGCGACGAGGTAAATGCGCTCGTCGCACGCTTCACCCGCACGCTGGCGCCCCGTGAGGTCATGACCCGCTGCCAGGCCCACGGTGTGCCGGGCGGCGCCATGCTGTCCACACTCGATCAGCAGACCGACCCGCAGCTCGTCGCCCGCGGATTCCTCGTGCCGGTCCGCCAGCAGCTGATCGGTCCGCTGGTGTTCGAGGGCGGCGCCTTCACCGGTACCGCGATGCTGCCGGCACGCATCGAGCAGGCACCGGTGCTCGGTGAGCACACCCGCGAGATCTGCCGCGAGCTGCTTCACCTCTCCGACGACGAGATCGAGGCGCTCGTCGCCTCGGGCGCCGTCGAGGATCCGAGAAGCTGACGTGTCGCTTCTCGATGCAGCCGTGATCGGCTCGGGTCCGAACGGGCTCGCGGCGGCGATCACCCTGGCCCGGGCCGGGCGCACCGTCACCGTCTTCGAGGCGGCAGACACACCGGGGGGTGGTTGTCGCTCGGCGGCGCTCACCGAGCCCGGTTTCGTGCACGACGTGTGCGCGACGATCCACGCGCTCGGAGTCAGCTCGCCGTTCTTCAGAACGATGCCACTCGCCAACTTCGGCCTCGAGTGGTGTCACCCCGAGGTGGCGCTCGCCCACGTGCTCGACGACGGGCGCTCCCTCTCGGCCACCCACCCGATAGATGACACACGCCTGGCGCTGGGCGACCACGGTGCGAGGTACCTTCGACTCCTCGAACCGTTGGTCCGCAACTTCGACGCGCTGGCCGACAGCGTGCTCGCGCCCGTGCTCCGTGCGCCGCGGCATCCGCTGGTGCTCGCCCGCTTCGGCGTCCCCGGGCTCGTGAGCGCCGCGCGGCTCGGCCAGTGGCTCGGTGAGGATGCGGGAGCGTTGTTCGCGGGGTGCGCGGCGCACTCGATCCTGCCCCTCGAGCACCGGCTCACGTCGAGCTTCGCCTTGATGTTGCTCGCTTCGGCGCACGCCCGAGGTTGGCCGGTCGCCCGCGGTGGATCGCAGACGATCGTCGACGCGATGGTGGCGTACTTGGAAAGCCTCGGCGGCGAGGTCGTGTGTGGTCATCCCGTACGCACCTTGGCCGACACCCCGCCGACGCGGGTCGTGCTCGCCGATGTGTCACCGAGTGCACTGGCCACGATCGCCGCCGACCGACTACCGGCGTCGTTCGTCGCGAAGGCCCGAAGGTTCCGCCATGGACCAGGCGTGTTCAAGATCGACTATGCGCTCGATGGCCCGGTGCCGTGGACCAACGAGGACTGTCGGCGCGCGGGCACCGTGCACGTGGGCGGGCCCCTCGGCGAGGTGGCCGCGTCCGAGCGATGCATGTGGAACGGTGTCCACAGCGACCAGCCGTTCGTCCTCGTCGCGCAGGCCACGTTGGCCGACCCCACCCGCGCACCGGCAGGAAAGCACACGCTCTGGGCCTACTGCCACGTTCCGGCCGGGTCCACAGTTGACATGACCGCGGTCATCGAGGCGCAGATCGAGCGCTTCGCGCCGGGCTTCGCCGACGTGGTGCGTGCACGGCACACCATGGACTCCGCGGCGTACGAGCGGTACAACGCCAACAACGTGCGCGGCGACATTGCCGGGGGCGCGCACGCCGGACGCCAATTGCTCGCCCGGGGTACGGGCGTGCGACCGTACCGCACCGGTGCGGAGTCGGTGCTGTTGTGCAGTGCGTCGACGCCGCCGGGCGCCGGCGTGCACGGGATGTGCGGGGTGCACGCGGCGAACGTGGCACTGCGCAGCACGCTGCGCTGAGCGGTACTGCGCGGCACGCTGCGCTGAGCGGTACTGCCGTGGGCTGCTCAGTACCCTTTCGCGACGTGCTCGTGCCACCACGCGGGCGCATGAGCGAGCAGGGTCGGGCTGTCCCAGTAGTCGAGCCATCGAACGATTCGTCCGGCGTCGTCGAAGGTGTGCACCGACACGAAAGGCAAGACGACTCGCTCGCCGGTCGACCAATGCCATTCCTCCGCGTGTTCGGTGACGACGATGTCGCCCTCGGCCACCATGTGCTTCGGGTGGTGATAGATCGCCTCGAGCGGACCGAGGCCGAGCCGTAGGCGCGCCGCGATGCGTTCCGGGCCGGTTGCACCTGCGGTGGGCATGGGCATGTCGGCGTAGTAGCCGTCGACGGTGAACAACGCGCCGACCCCGTCGAAGTCGCGGGCGTAGAGGCGTTGCCAGAGCGTCTCGCTCACTTGCCGGTTGCGTGCTGCGTTGTCACCCATGATGGTCCTTTGGTCGGAGGCGACCGCCGTGTCAGTCGACAAGGCCGAGGCGTCGCGCGCGGTCGAGGTTCTTGTGGGCCGTTTTGACGTGCGCGACGTCGACCAGTCGACCATCGAGGCGGATCGCGGCGCTCCCCCGCTTCTCGGCTTCGTCCATGACTGCAATCACGTTCTGCCAGTGGGCGATATCGGCCGCGCTCGGCGTGAAGATCTCGTGGATGATCGGGAGGTGCTTCGGATGAATGCACTGCAGGCCTTCATAGCCGAGATCGCGTGACTGCTGCGCGAACGCTCGCAGCCCGTCGAGGTCGTCGACGCTGCCCCAGATGCCAGTGACCGGGTTGACGATGCCGGCTGCTCGTGAGTCGATGAGTACCTTCGAACGCATGTACAGCGTCTCGGTCCCTTCGGGTGTCCAGCGGAACCCGATTGACCGTGCGATATCACCGTCGCGCGAAACCCCGCCCCCGAAGTAGGCGATGCGTTCGCTGGCGCACGCGATCTCGTACGCCTCGCGCACCGCGCGCGCCGTTTCGACAAGGGGAAAGAGGACGATTCGGCCTTGCGGGTCGACCCGATCGAGTGCTGCCGCGGCGCGGCGTACGTCCTCGGGACCGGTGACCTGAGGCAGCATCACGCCGGCCAGGTGATCGTGCGCACACGCCTCGAGGTCGGCGTCGAAGTCGGCCGAGTCGATCTCGGAGACGCGAACGAACACCGCCGGGCGCGGCGGGTGATGCGCGTCGAGCAGGTCGTGGACCATGCGGCGAGCGACGGTGGCCTCGCCGCGCGGTATCGCACTTTCGAGGTCGAGGATGACGGCGTCGGCGCCGACGGTGAGCGCCTTGTGCATGCGATCCTCGCGGTTCGCGGGCACGAAGAGCAGGCTCCGAACGGGCAATGGGTCGATCGGCAATGCAGGACCTCCTCGAACCCGCGAGAATCTACTCATGACCACAGCTTTGGACGGCCTTCGCATCATCGAGATCGGCTCCGGCCCTGCCGCCGCCTTCAGCGGCATGGTGCTGGCCGAGAACGGCGCCGAAGTCGTCAAGGTCGAACGACCCGCGGGGAGCCGCGACCGGGCCCGAGCAGGTCACGTGGTGTGGCATCGGGGCAAGGAGAGCATCGTGCTCGACCTCGATCTCGTCGACGGACGAGCCGCCCTCGACGACGTGCTCGCAACGGCCGATGCGGTAGTGATCGCGTTGTCGGCTTCCACACGTGCCCGCCTCGGGCTCGACGGCGCCGCCGTGAGCGCGACCTTCCCCACGTTGGTGGTGGCAACCATCGACGGTTTCGGCGCGGCCGGCGAGCTGTCACACCTGCCCGGCACCGACGGCATGCTGGCCGCCGTGACTGGTCGCATGGCCACGACAAACGGGTACCGGCCCGGCCCGATCTTCACCCCGGTACCGATCGCGAGCTTCGGTGCCGCCATGTTGACCGTCGAGGGGGTGCTCGCCGCGTTGTTGGAGGTGCGCCGTAGCGGTCACGGCCAGCACGTCAACACCAGCTTGTTGCACGCGTTGTCGGCGTACGACATGACGAGCGGTTTCGGCAATCGCACCAGCAAACCGCCGGCGCCCGGCCAGGTCTTCGGGGTGATGCGCGTACCCTTCATGACGGCACCCACCGCCGACCAACGCTTCATCCAGATGTGCAGCCGTCAGCAGCGGCACTTCCGCGAGTGGTTGAAGGCCCTCGAGCTCGAGTCGTTGCTCGACGAACCCGACCTTCCGTACATGCCCGACCTCTTCCCGAGTGAGGAGCGACTCGACGAGGTGGCCGACATCATCCGCGCCCGCATGCGCACCCGCACCGCCGAGGAATGGATGGCCCTGTTCGCGACGCGCGACATCGGAGCCGACCCGTTCCTCACCGCGGCCGAGTACCTGACCCACATCCAGAACACGGTGAACAACCGCTCGAAGGTGGTGGTCGACCCGGTGGTGGGCAGCACGCGCCAGATCGGGCCGCTCGCGGCGCTCTCGGGCACGCCGAGCGTCATCGCGAAGCCCGCCCCCGCGCTCGGCCAGCACACCGCACGCGTACTCGCATCGGCGCGAGAACGGCTGCATGCGCCCATGCCCGACGCCGCACCTCTCGCGCGATTGCCGCTCGAAGGCATCACGGTCGTGGAGTGCGGGTACTTC
>JANMVY010000518.1:0-13901 GCA_031393535.1 Actinomycetes bacterium
CGGCGGCGGCGGTGGTTGTGGTGGCGGCGACGGCCGCGCGTCGGCCGGTTCGGGGGTCGGCGCGGCCGGGGTGGGGGCAACGAGCACCGCGACGGGTTCGAGCTCGGGAGTCATCTGGAGTGGGGCTGCGAGTGACGCTGCGGGGGTGCCCCGGGCGATCAACACGAAGCCGGTACCGCTGCTCACGCCACGGCGCAGGTCGACCAGCGAATCGATGGTGCCGAGCGGCACGGACGTGAGTGTGGCCGACAGGTACGCGCCACTGTCGATGTCGACCGTGGTCCACGACGACGGTCCACCATGCACGATGCGCGGCGCGGGGTTGTCGGCGCCGATGGTGAGTTGCGCGTCGCCGTTGACGATGGCGCGCGCGGAGCCATCGAGTTGCACGAGCAGGCAGAAGCCGGGCACCGAACCCGCGATGGACCGGGCCAGCAGGCTGGTCACCCGTTCGACGAGCGCGCTCGGTGACGCACCCGACTCGCTGTGGTCACGGCACAGCTCGAGCAGCGCGGCCGCGCCGACGGCTTCGGTCTCGACGCTCACCAGGAGCACCGAACCGAGGAAGCGACCGACGCGGCCCTCGCCGGTTCCGTGCAACGGGACGAGCCTGAGCTCTTCGAGACGGATCACGACAATGCCTCCAACGCATCGGCCAATTCGGCGGTCGACGAGAATCGCTCGCTCTGGTTCTGGTCGACGCAACGGCCGATGATCGGCGCCAGCTCGGCGTCGACGGCCGCGTCGACGTGGGGGGCGCTGCGCAGCACGTGACGTATCGCACCGAGCGGGTCGCCGGGCAGATCGCCGAACAATGACCGGCCGCAGAGCGCGAAGTGCAGCGTGGCCCCGAGCGCGTAGAGGTCGGATGCACGCGACGGCGACTCGCCCTTCATCAGCCACGGGTCGATGAACTCGACCGCGTCGGCCGAAGGCATCATCGACATCGAGGCGTGCGGATCGGCAGCGCGCACCAACCCGAGATCGCGCAACTTACCGCCACCGTCGGTGACGAGCACATTGCGCGGTTCGATGTCGCGATGCGCCACGCCGGCTTCATGCAGCGCGTGAGCCGCCCGGGCGGCACCGGCGACGGCGCGTATGACCGCGGGCTTCGAGAAGGTCTGATGCGCAAGCGAACCGAGCGGGCACCACTCCATCGCGTAGAACAGTTGGTTGTCCTGTTGCCCCGCGTCGTACAACTGCACGAGGTGGGGCGACGCGATCTCGGCGAACGCGCGCAGCTCACGGCCGAAGCGTTCGAGACCGATTCCCGAGCTGTCGATCACCTTGACGACCACGCGCTCGGCGGTCAGACCGAGACGCGCCGGTGGGATCGCGAGGTAGAACCAGCCGTTGGTGGCCGGTCCTTCGACCTCGACGATCTCGTAGTCGGCGATGCGTTGGGGATGTGAGCTCACAGGATGCGTCCTCCTCGGAAGCGCCAGCGTACGAGGAGCAACCGCATGGGCCCGATCGCGGTGAGCCACACCAGGCTCCAGGTCGTGCTGAACAAGACCACGAACGTGTACCAGCGCACGTTGTCGAGCAGCAGCCACACGACGAAACCTTCGAACACGCCGACGAGCAGCGCGTACATCGACGGCCAGTCCTTCTCCCAACGGAACTGTTGGAGACCGTGGTAGATCGGTTCCCAGACGACCACGCCGATGACCACCACGTACAACCACGCGCGGAGGGTCACGCGGTAGACCGTCGACAACGGCGCGTCGCCGGTGCCCGGTAGCACGGGTGTGATGAGCAGTGTCCACGGCAATGCCACGAACAGCATCAAGAAGATGCGGGTTTGGATTCGTCCGATCAACGTCGGTGTCATGGTGCTGGTTCCGCTTCCTCAGTCGACCGGCCGATGACGCATCCAGCGCCACCATTGACGCAACGATCGGCCGACGCCGATGCGATGACAGAAGCCTTGGCGGGCGAGGTCGTCGGTGATTGCCAGGGCCGCGAACTGCAGGCCGAGGAAGGAATCGACTCCCATGTAGTAGCCGCCGAGGGCCATCGAGCCCGACGTGTACATCCGGCCCGAATCGGATCGGGTGCCGCGGACCTCGAAGGTGCGTTCGACGTCGAGGCGGCCGAGGGGGTTGCGCGCCGCGCCGCCGTGGTCGAGCAGGTCGGCGAGCACGCGGTGCTCGCGCAAGTCGCCTTCGAGACCGGTGGCGTCGATAACGAAATCGGCGACGAGTTGGTTGTGGCTACCGTCCTTCGACGAGATCTGCGTGACCACACGGTTGTCGTCGGTGGGGCGCACGTCGTCGACCACACCCTGCGCCACGTTGTACCAGCCCTCGCTCCTCGCTCGGGCCATCTGCTGTTGCCAGAGCTTGCGCCTCGGGGTATGGGTGCCACCGAGCTTCTTGTAGAGCGCCGCTCGCTCGTCGCCCTCGAGGTTCTCGACCCGATGTTTGACCTGCCCACCCCACGAGCCCTTGGGCCAGTTGAAGCCTTGATAGGCCCAGCCGTTGTCGCCTTTGCGCCGGTAGAAGATGCTGTCGCCGTGGGAGCCGTCGATGAAGGTGCGGAACAGATGGATGATGGTGGTGTTGGCCCCGTTGTTGAAGCGGTCCTCCATCAGGCGCTGCAGGATGCGCGAAGCCACGATGCCGCCGCCGCGCACGAGAACGGTCCCCCCGCGGTTGATGAGCGCCTCGTACACGTGCTCGTGCGGTTCATAGGCGTTCACGACCCGCACGCTGTCGTTGTACTGCAACCGGTACGCCTGCAGGTCGGCCAGGAATCGCAGCCCGGGATACCCGACCGCCACGTGCACGAACCGCGACCGGAACACCACGCGATGCGTCGCCGATGTGCCGGGCGGCGGGGTCAGCACGGTGAAGTACCCGCCGCCGTGGCGCCGCCGGATCATGCGCACTTGGCCCTTGTGCAGGGTCTCGGGGAAGCGGATACGTGCCGATTCAGCAGCGAGCGCCTCGAACACCGTGGCGGCCCGCGGTGTCCAGTAGTCGGTGAAGATCGGCTCGGCGAAGACGCTCCACAACGGGGCGAGCGTCCGTTCCTTGCGTGACTCCTTGAGGGCGTAGCTCGGGAACCCCCAGATGTTGTCGGGCATGCCACTCGAGTCCGAACGAAGCCGTTCGGGGCGGGGGATCTGCGACACCTTGGTCAGGTACTCGTAGGTCTGCCACGGCACATCGATGTTGGTCAGCACGGCGATCGACTGCACCGGAACACCGGCGATGCGCAGGTGATCGACCAGCGTGAACGAGCCGACGCCGCCGCCCACCGAGACGAACGCGAAGTCCCTGATCGGGATGCCGGCTGCGGCGACCATCTCGTCGGTCCAGACGTCGGTCTCGATCAGTTCATCGGTGAGGTCGCCGGCCTTGCGTTGGGCCGCGGGCGCGTCGGGGATGGGTGCAGCCAGCGGCGTGCTGTGCACCAAGATGCTGTGTCCGGTTGCCCGGGTCTGCAGGTCGTCGTCGTCGTTCATGACTCCACTACGGCGGTTCGGTTCTGTCGAGCGATGGCCCAACCCATCAACGGACCGGTCATCGCCGTGGTGATGAGTGCCATGAGCACCCCGCCCACTTGGAGCTGCGGGGAGATCACTTTTTCGTTGAGGGCGATGAGCGCGACGACGAGCACCAGCAGGCCGCGACAGTTCATGAGCACACCGACGACGTTGCTTTCGCCCCACGAGAGCCCACCGAGCTTGCCGAAGGCGATGCCGCCCAACCATTTCGACGCGATGCCGACGACGATGAACAGCGCGAGGCCGCCAGTGGCTGCCTTTGTCAACTTCGTGAAGTCGGTTTGCAGACCGGAGAACGCGAGGAAGATCGGCAGAAAGATGACGATGGTGATGTCGGACAGGCGGGCGTTCATGTCCTTGGCGAGGCGTTCGCGCGAAGGCATCACGACACCGGCGATGAACCCGCCGACGATCACGTTCACGCCGATGCGATCCGCGGCGTAGGCCGACGCGAGCGTCGCGATCATGAGTACCGCGAAGAGTGTTCCGGTCAAGCCCTCACCCTGTTCGTACTTCACCGCGAACTTCTTCAGCAGTGGCTTGACCACGAGCAGCATCACCGCGAGATACACGAGCAGACCGATGACGCGAGCTACTTGGGAGCCGGCGCTCTTGTGACTGGCGCTACCGCGGGCCACGCCGACGAGGAGGAACATGAGGATGGTCACGAGCGCTGCCGCGGCGATGGTGACCGAGCCCATCTGTGAGCGGTCGAGCTTGCGTTCTTGCAGGATGCGCACGGCAACCGGGAAGGCGGTGACCGACAACATCGCGCCGACCATCAGGGTGAACGCCATTTTCGACGGCTGGGCCGGCGTGCCCCAGCTCGCGGTGAAGGTCTTGCCGTAGAGCGTGGGGCCGATCGCGAACGCGAGCCCGAGGGGCACGAGCACCACTCCCAGGCCCACGCTGATGATTCCGGTGACCTTGCCCTTGAGCAGCGCCCAGTCGAGCTCTATGCCGACGAGGAACATGAACAAGATGAGCGCGATCTGGCCGATCAGGCCGAGCCCGGTGCGCGCTTGGGGTGGGAACAAACAGGTCGTGATCGAGCCGACGCCCTTGGTCGGAGCCAGGGCACGGTCGCACGCGAGCACCTTCCAGGGCGAACCCCAGTTGAAGATCGTTGGTCCGAGCAGCGACGGGCCGAGCAGTACGCCGCCGACGATCTCGCCGACGACTCGAGGTTGGCCGACCTTCAAGGCGAGCATGCCGAGGAGGCGCGCGACAACGAGGATGATCGCGATGTCGAGGATGACGAATGCGACCACTTGGTCGCCCGGCAATCCGGTTGGTGCTGCTGTCTGGGCGAGTACGGAAAGCATCCCCACTCCTACCTTTCGTTCGGAACTTGTAGGGCGGCGACTCCGGCGAGTCGTTGCGCGAGCGGCGGTCGGTCGCGGTCGATGGCCGCGACGAACATGACGGGTGCCGCGCTGCCGACGCTGGAGCCGGTGCGACGACTGCGCGGCAACAGCACGAGGGCGGCCGACGCGCCCGTGATGATCGTGCGGATATCCGCTCGGGCGACAGTGGCGGTGAGGCCGAGCTCGGCCAATGCGCTCGACGCGCGTTCGGCAGCGTTGCGTCGTGACTGTGGCGACTCGACCAGCTCGATGCTGCGGCTGCTCGCGAGCGCGATGCGCGCTGCGAGTTCGATCGCGAGCTCGCTGTCGGCCGTGCCGTCGATCTCGACCACGATCGCGCCTTCACGTCCGTCGACGTTCGGGCCGTCGACGGTCGCAACGTCACACGGCGGATCGACGAGGATCGCGGTGATCACCTGTTCGGGCAGGTTCTCGTCGAGCAGGATGATCCGTGTCGCGCCCACCTCTGCTTGATGCAGGATTTCACCGGCCGGGTCGACCGATGGGCGTGACGTGATGATCACCCCGAGCCCGGCACTGGCGAGGTCGAGCCGCGCCGCGTCGAGTGAGCGCATGGCTTCGGCGACCGCGCCGAGGTCGGCGAGCAAGCCGCCGCCGAGCTCAGGGGTGGCGCTTGCGAGCGGCAGGTGGGTGAGCAGCACTTCGCCCCGCGCCGCAGGGGTCATCATGCGCGCGAGCGACACCGTGCGCGCCGTCGCCTCGGCGTCGGCGACGGCGACGAGCACGCGGTCCTTCGTGTCGCCGAGGGCGGCGCGATCGGCTTCGGCGATGTCGCGTTCGAGCCAGCGGTCGGGGTAGACGAGCTTCAGGACCGGCCCGGCCATGAGCGTGGTGAGCACCGCCATCAGGACGAGCATCGTGAACATCTTCTGATCGAGCACGCCGGCGTCGCGCCCGATCTGCAGGATGACGAGCTCCGCGAGGCCACGCGTGTTCATCATGACGCCGACTGCCATCGACTGGCGGTTCGAGATGCCGCATGCCTTGGCGGCAACGGACGCACCGATGAACTTGCCGATGCATGCGATCGCGAGGATCAACAGCGCGGGGCCGATGTCTTTCGCCTCGAGGCCGCGGAGGTTGACACCGATGCCGGTGACCACGAAGAACACCGGGAGCAGCATGGTGACGCTTATGCCTTCGACGCGCTCCACCACCTCGTGGAACATGGCCGAGGTGTTCTCGCGAGGCATGGCTGCACCGAACAGGAACGCACCGAGCAGCGTGGCGAGCCCCATCTCGTGGGTGGTCCACACTGCGACCAACAAGCCGATGAACAGCACGGCCAGCAGGTCGGGTGTCATGCGCCCTGCCGCGTGATAGCGGGGAACGAAGAACCGGGCGAGTAGCGGCCGGATCACGAACGCCAGCGCGAGCACGAAGACGATGAGCCCGCCGATCTGCAACGGCACCTCGGCGACGCCCGACGACGCGGCGATGGCGAGCACCACGGCGAGCAGGCTGAACGCGGCGACGTCGTCTATCGCGGCACACGCGATGAGCAGCGTGCCGAGTGGAATGCGGAACATCCGACGTTCGGCGAGGATGCGAGCGAGGATCGGGAACGCCGTGGCGCACATCGACACACCGATGAACAACGCGAACGTCACGTGCTTGACTGGCTCACCCTCGACGATTTTGTGGTCGTCGTACAGCAGGGTGCCGAGCACCGATGCGCCGAGCACGAATGGGAACAGGATCGACGTGAACGAGATCGCCGCGGCGGCACGGCCGCTGCGGCGTATCGACGCGAGGTCGACCTCGAGCCCGACGACGAACATGAACACCACGAGCCCGACCTCGGCGATGACCCGCAGGAACGGCCGCACTTCGACCGGGAAGAGGTCGTTGACCAAACCCTTGCCGAGCAAGCTCGGGCCGAGGCAGATGCCGGCGACGATCTCGCCGAGTACCGAGGGTTGACCGAGGCGGCTGAAGAGGCGACCGAAGACACGTCCGACAAGCAGGATGATCGCCATGCAGAGAAATGTGCGCGACGCGATCGATTCAAGGTCCTGGGCCGCGAAGATCATCGAGGTGCTCATCAGCCGAACGTCACAGTCACGTCGGTCGTCTGGCCCGCCGCGTTGACCAGCGAGATCGTCGAACGATCGCCGGCTCGTTTGGTGCCCACAGCGTCGCAGTACGAGCCGAGGGTTCCGTCGAGTGCCCGCCCGTCGATGCGAGTGAGGGCAACCGGGGCCTGGCCGAATCCGGCGTTCGCGGCCGGTGACAGCGGGATCGCTGCGGTGACGAGGATGCTGTTCGGAACCGCGGCCCGGAATCCGAGCCTGGTGAAGTCGCTGGCCTGGGTGGGGAAGTCGAGGTCGAGCCCCAGCCACGCCCGCGACTTGCCGGTACGCAGCTCGGCGGTGATCTCCTTCACCCGATCGATGCCGATCGCGTAGGCCTGACCTTGGATGGTGCGGCCGCCGAGATCGGTGATACCCGCGGAGTTGACCCCGATGACCTCACCTTGGCCGTTGAACAGTGGGCCGCCCGAGTTGCCGGGGTTGATCGCCGCGGTGGTCTGGACGACGTTCGGGTAGCGAGGCACGTCGAGTGTCCGCTGATCGAATTGGGTCTGCACGATAGAGATGATGCCTTCGCTGACCGAAAGGTCGTCAGTCAGCGACGCGTTCGCCGGATAGCCGAGCGCGATGACCCGCTCGCCTTGTTTGAGCTTGACCTGCGAGCCGAGCGGCAGCTGCTTCAACCCGCTGCGGTCGTTCACCCGCAACACCACGAGGTCTTCGCACGGCGCGGCCGCGACGAGCGTGGCCGCGCGGCGCGCGCTGCCGGCGCCCACGTTGAACGAGGTGCCTGCGTTGATCACGTGGTTGTTCGTGACGATCAGGCCTTCCTTCGCGTCGAGCACAAACCCGGTGCCGGTGCCCTGGAGCTGACCGCCGATGTCGACCGAGATGAGCACGGTTCCGTCACGGGCTCCGTCGACGAGGCTGGCGGTGCTTCCGTCATTGCTGTCGTTGTTGCGCAGCACGAGCACGGCGATGAGGCCGAGCACCGCGAGCACGCCCACCGCGACCACGATCGGTGCTCGTGAGGGTTTGGCCACGCTGATCGACGCGCCGGGCGGTGGCGGGGCGGCCGCACCACCGGGTCGCGGCGTCGCGGTTGCGACGGGTCGCGGGGCGTTCTGCCCAGCCGGGGCACCGCGCGCTGCGGCGCCGGCCGCGGCCGCGGGTGCCGCACCGATGACCGTCTGATTCGCGGCGGCGGGGTCAATGGCGTCGACCCGCAGCATGGTCTGGCCGACGCGGATCGTGTCACCCGGTTGCAGCGCCACCGTGCCGGTGACCTTCTGCCCGTTCACGGAGGTGCCGTTGGTCGAGTTGAGGTCGATCAACTGGAGCCCGTTCGCGCTCGCCACGAACTGGAAGTGGTGCTTCGAGACGCGATCATCGTCGAGCACCACGTTGTTGTCGGGCTCGCGCCCGACACTCACCGTCGCGTCGAGCCGCAGGCTGGTGCCCGCTCGCTTGCCGTCGACGATCGTCATCCACATGACAACTCCCTTCGCAATGCTGTTCGCAGGTGAGGCGCCGCACGAGGTGTTTCGATTCGGAAAAGCACGGCGCTCATTCGATCCAACCCATCACGTCGAGGATCACATGGAGGTCGACGTCTCGCGAGACGAAGAAGCGGATCTTGCGATCGCCGCTGATCCCGACGATCGCGAGGTTGGGTATGACTTGCCCGGCCTTGAAGTTGAGCGTCGAGGTGTCGGGCCGATTCGGCCCGGTGAACAAGGTGAGAAAACCGTTGCCCGAGCCGGGGATCGCGGTGACGTTGATGATGAGCGAATCGGCGGTGGCGGGGATTCGGGTGTCTGCTGCCACGTCGAGCGTCACCGTGATGCCGTCGGCGTTCGTCTGGACCGTGCCCCGGTTGAGGTTCGTGCGGCTGTCGGAGAAGCGGAATGGGCCCTGCGCGCGTGCCTCGAGCGAGCCGGCGGCGGGCACCGTGCCGTCGTCGTAGAAGCCGACGAAGTCGAAGATCACATGCAACGCTCCGGCGCCGCCGTTGAAGATGCTGAACGTGCCGGTGGCATCGGGTTTGACGATGACCAGATTGGCGACGTCGAAACCGCGACGGAAGTTCAGGTTCGACACGCTCGGTGCCGGTGCGCCCACACGGTCACCGGGTACGACGCTGAGGAACCCGTCGCCCGAGGATTCGGTCACCGTCACGTTGAACACGTAGGTCGGGAACAGCGGGTCATAGAGGCTATCGCGGACCTTGCGCCATTTCCCCGGCGGCAAGAAGTCGACCGCGCCTGCGCCGCGCTGCGCCAACGACACCGGACTCCGTGAATCGAAGAAGCGGAGCGACAGCGGGGAGAACGAGCCGCCGACGGCGGGGCCGAGGTTGGTGGTGTAGTACCCGACGACGTCGAACAAGAGGTGCCCGCGTGCGACTCCGTCGTTGGCGCCGTTGAAGGCTTGGATCTCGCCGTTGGTGCCGACGGGCACTATCACGAAGTTCGGCACGTTGGCGCCGGTGGTGTAGTTGACGTTCGACGAGTCGGGCCGCGTGAGCAGGCCGGGCCAGATGGTGATGAAACCGCTGCCGGTCGGATCGACCACGGTGACGTTCATCGCGACGGCTTTGACGACGTTGGCCGCGGGAACACCGAGGCGCCCCGCGATCGCCACATTGATGATCTGGCTCACACCGAGCTGGCCGGTCCATCCGCCGATACCGATCGGTGCACCCGAGGAGTTGACCCCCCCGGTACCTGCGCGGGTGTCGAGGAACCGTTGTGGGCTGGCCAACGCCTGGAACAAGCCGTCGGGTGTGTGGTTCTGGGGGCTGAGCGGCCCGGCCTCCGCGGTTGCGGTGGCCGGCGCCGCAACGAGCAGGCCGGTCGTGAACAACGCGAATGCGAGCAATGACGCGGCGATGGTGCGCAACTTCATGGGTTTCCTTTCGGCGTTGCACGGGGGTTCGATGGCTAGATGCAGCTGGGGAAGTTGAGGTTGCAGTTGATGCGGATGGTCACGGTGGCGTCGCCGCACGTTCCCGTGCCGCTGAGGCAGGCGCGATAGCGGATGCTCACGGTGAAGGTGCCGTTGCGGGTCGGCGTGTAGGTGACCGACCCGTTCGACGCGATCGTGGCCGAACCCTCGGCTGGGCCGCTGACGATGCTGGCGACGAGTGGACCGGTGCCCGAGTCGTTGGCGAGCACGCTGGTCGCGAGGGTCAGCGCGACGTCCTTGCCGGCGAACGTCGCGACCAGCGTGTCGTCGGCGGGCCGGGCGAACGGCGCCGTGGTGGTGGGGGTGCGCGTGGTCGTGGTGTCGGGCGGTGGTGGTTGTGGCGGTGAGGTGTTGGTGACGCCGCGCAGGTTGAAGGTGCGTTCGGCGGTCGCGTTGCCATCGCGCTTGGCGACGATGGTGACGGGATTGTTGCCTTCCTTGAGCCCGACGAGCAGGTACTGCCAAGTGCCGTTCGATTGCACGGGCACGGGAGCGCCGTTGACGGTGATGCTCGCGCCCGCCGTGGTGTTTCCCGTGATCGCAAAGCCAGACGAGGGCACATCAGCGACGACCAGTTGTTGCCCGTCGACGACGCTGACCGACAGCGCCAGCGGCGCCAAGACCGGCGTCGTGGTGGTAGTGGCGGGGGGGCTGGTCGTGGTGGTCGAGGTCGTGGTGACCTCGGTGGTGGTCGTGGTCGTGGCCGCGCGATCGTCGCCGCCCGACGTGGAGATGACGATCGCGGCGACCAGCGCGATTGCCGCAAGCACGCCGCCGCCGATGAGCGCGAGTTTCTTGCGGTCCGGCTTTTCGGCATCGGTCGCGACGAGGTCGATGGGTGGGCGGAGCTCGGGTGTCACCCCGATGACCGTGCCGGGGCCCGCAGGCGGCGGGGGCGGGGGCGGGGGCGCAGGCGGCGGGGGCGCGGGCGGGCCCTGAGGCGAAGGCGAAGGCGGGGGCGCGGGCGCGGGTCCCGACGGTTCGCCGACGACGGTGCCGCTAGGGATGGACGATACCGGCGCGGTCGGTACCGGCGCGTCGATCGTGGTCTCGCCCGGGTCGGTCACGCGACGTTCGAGGCGGGTCACGTCGATGCCGGGGTGGGTGGCGCCCAGCGCGACTGCGGCCTTGGGGTCGCCACGGCGGCTGACCCGGGCCTGCGGGAAGACTTCGCCAACCATCTCGCGCACGATCGGAGATCGGCTCGCGCCGCCGACGAGGTAGACGGCTTCGAGGTCTTCGGCGCGGAGGCCCGCGTCGGTCGCGCAGCGCACCATCACCTCGATCGATTCCCGGATGTAGGGCCGGATGAGGGTGTCGAGGTCGTCTTTGGTGAGCCGTTGGTTGATGATGCCGATCGGGAGGCCGAGCAGGATGTCGGCCTCGGGGTGCGACGACAGGACTTCTTTCGCGCGGCGGGCTTCGTTGCGCAGTGACGCGGCGGCGTATTGCCACAGGGCTTCGTCGGACACCTGGAGCTTTTCCCACACGTCGGGCGCAAGTCGTTCGCCCAAGTGGTTGGTGACCAATTCGTCGAACAGCTCGCCGCCCAGGTTCGAGTCACCGGTGGGGCGTCCGATGACGACGAAACCGGGATCGTCGGCCCGCAGCGCCGCGGTGTCGAAGGTGCCGCCGCCGAGGTCGTACACCAGCACGTGAGAGCCCGGTTTCACGTTCGTGTCATCGGTGTAGGAGATCGCCGCGGCGACCGGCTCAGGCACCAGCGTCGGGTTGGGCAGTGCGGCCCTCGATGCCGCGGCGAGCAGTTCGTCGCGGCGCGGCGCGCTCCACGACGCCGGGTACGTCAGGCGCACCTCGCTCGGCGGTCCGCCGATCGCCACGACGGCCTCTTGGTAGACGTAACCGAGCAATGCCGCGACCAGGTCGATGATCGAATACGGCCGCCCGCCGAGGACGACCGCCGTGGGGATGCCGAGCCGGTACTTCGGGGTGCGCAGTGTGCGATCGGGGTAGGTCGGTGCCATCGACTCGGCGGCCCGGCCCACGACGATCTGGCCCGAAGGGTCGATGAGCACGACCGACGGCACGCGTCGTTCGCCCTGGATCTCGATCACTTCGGGCGGGCGACCCGACCGACGTGCTGCCGCGACCGTGTAGGTGGTGCCGAAGTCGATCGCGAGAACCCAGGTTTGGTCCACCCCTGCACCCCTCCCCGGTGTCGAGCGTAGATGAGGCTGCCGTTCTATGGAAATGAGCGGCTGGCCCCCCTGAGGGGCTGCCCGACGCCGCGGGCACACCACGCCAGATCCGCGACATCGGCTCGGCCCGAGTACTGCTCGGTGATGTGGGTGAGTTGGTCGAGGCGCCCCGGCTGCCCCCGGCGGTACTGTCGATGTCGTGGGCGACACGACGACTGCGACGGCATCCGCGGCACGGATCGACGTGTGGCTCTGGTCGGTGCGCCTCACGCCGACACGTTCGATCGCGACCGAGTTGTGTCGTGCCGGAAGGGTCACGGTCAACGGCGCACCCGCGAAAGCGGCCACGATGGTCAAGGCCGGCGATGGTATCGAGGCCCATATCGCCCAGCGGTCCCGCAGCGTCGAAGTGCTGCAGGTGATCAACCGACGTGTCGGTGCGCCGGTCGCGGTGACGTGTTACATCGATCACAGCCTGCCGGTTGAGCCATCGGCCGCGCCGCCGCTTCGTCGCGATCGGGGCGCCGGTCGTCCGACCAAACGCGACCGGCGCCAGATCGAACGGCTCCAGGGCGGGTAGCCGCTCGAGCCGGGTGCTCACCAGCGGTTCGAGTCGGGCGGTCAGCGCTCGAGCCGGGTGCTCACCAGCGGTTCGTTGCTCGTGAAGCGCGGTGGGCCGAGCCCGGTGGTCAACACGGCAGCCGCAGTGACGAACGCGAACAGTATCCACCAGGCGCTGCGGAACGAGTCGATGTCCGCGGTCGCGGTGCCCACCAGCACGAGGATCAATGCGACCCCTACTGCTTGGCCAACTTGGCTGGCGGCGCGCGTGACCGCGGTCGCGATCGACAGGTCGCCCGGCAACACGTCGCGCACCGATGCAGCCGACACCATCGGGAACGCGAACGCGACGCCGATGCCGTTGAGCGCCGTACCGGGGAACATGTCGTGCCAGTACGAGGGCGCGCCTTCGATGTGCCACAGGTACCAACTCACGCTGATCGCCATCAGCAACGTGCCGGGGACTGCCGCGGCGCGCTCACCGAAGCGTGAGCCGTAGCGCGCGGCGATCGGCGACATCAGCGACGCGAACAACGGCGCGGGGGTGATCGCGAGCCCGGCGCGCACCGCCGAGTAGTGCCAGACCTGGCGAAGAAAGAGCGCCTGGGTGAGTTGGATCGAGCCACCCATCACGCCGAGCATGACCGAGGTCGCGGTGCCCACGGAGAACGACCGGGAGCGGAACAGCTTCGTGGGCACGACGGGCTCGGGGTGCCGCCGTGAGCGCCCGATGAGCAGCACACCGGCCAGCACGGTGCCCACGAACGAGCCGATCGTCGCGACTGAACCCCAACCCCATCGGTTCCCTTCGGAGATGGCGAGCACCACGAGGCCCATCGACGCGGTGGCGAGGATCACGCCCAGCAGGTCGAGCCTGGCCGATGGTTTCTCCGGTGCGGTGCGGGGGAGCACCTTGCGGCCGACCCACCACACGAGCCCGGTGACCACCGCCGGGCCGGCGATGGCCCAGTGCCAACCGAAGTTCTCGATGACGAGCGCACCCACGGTGGGCCCCGACGCGCCACCGATGGTGGTGCACGCGGACCACAGCGTGATGGCGCGGATGCGCTCGTTGGGCTTGGTGACTTCGAGCAGCAACCCCAGCGACGCCGGCGCGGTCACCGCCGCGCCCGCGCCTTGCACCACGCGGCCCGCGATCAAGAATGTGAACGACGGCGCGGTGGCCGCGATAACGCCACCACTCGCGAACAACGCGAGGCCGATGTGGTACACGGGGAAGCGGCCGAAGCGGTCCGCGATGCGCCCCGCGGGTAAC
>JANMVY010000570.1:0-4106 GCA_031393535.1 Actinomycetes bacterium
CGCTTGCCACACCGCCTCGAAGCCTGCGGCCTCCGCATATTGCGCGAGGGCCATGCCCTCGCGAATCGGGTGCGCGTCCTGGAGGTAGATGGCATATCGCCCCGCGTGCTTCGTCGAACGGTCTTGATCCATGGTCAGTCCTTGTGTTCACAACCGGGAGTGGAGGCGGTTGGATTGCTCGGCCGCGCGGGCCCGCACCTCGGCGATGTCCACCCGGGTGGGCATGCCATCGCGCAGCACGGCGACGTCGTCGACGTCGACATCGATCGCGTGCACACCGGGGGTGAATGCGACGTGCCACGGCGAGTCGGCGTGGTCGTAGCTCCAGCGCACGCGATCAGCGCGTGCGTCGGGCACCAGGTCATGGCCGTTCGCGAGCCATGCCCATGCCGTCTCGGGTGACGCGGCCAGGTCACTTTCGCGATGGCGTGCGTACGCGAGTCGGAACTCCTCCAACATGTCGGCACCGATGCCGTCGGTGCCGAGTACCACGCGGTTCTCGCGTGCCGCGGGGCGCGCGTACCCCACACCGTTGTTCATGTTCGACCGTGGATTGTGCGCGATGGTGCCCGGCAGGTCGCGATCGAGATGCACGCAGTGCGCGAGCAACCAGTCGCGCCGCGCGAGCGAGGCGAGCCGCGCACCCGCGTCATGGTCGTCGCGCGCCTCGGCCACATGAATGTGGACACCGACGCCGTGAGCGTCGGCGAGGCCGGCGGCGGCTTCGAGCGTGGCATCGGAACATGTGAACGGTGCGTGGACGCCGACGAGCCCCCGCCCACCGTCGCGGAGGAACCGGTCATTTTCCGCAAGCCCCCGCCGCGCGCCGTCGGCGCCGTGGCGGTCGGTGACGCCGTACGCGCAC
Source organism: Actinomycetes bacterium (assembly GCA_031393535.1). Lineage (GTDB taxonomy): Bacteria > Actinomycetota > Acidimicrobiia > Acidimicrobiales > WLNW01 > WLNW01. The sequence continues at coordinate 866 of JANMVY010000570.1, forward strand.
ACCACTCGCACACCCACTTCGGCGCACGCGTCGGCGATGACCGACAACGAGCCTTCGATCGCGTTCGGTGACTCATGATGGTCGATGATCGCAGTGCAGCCGCTCTGCAACGCTTCGACCGCACCGAGCATGGCCGACCAACGGATCATCTCGCGATCGAGGGCCGCGTCGAGACGCCACCAGATCTGCTCGAGGATGTCGAGGAAGCTCGACGGTTGCCTCGGGGGCGCGGGCATTCCCCGCGCCAGGGTCGAGTAGAGGTGATGGTGCGCGCAGACGAGGCCCGCGGTCTCCGCGGTCATACGGCTTCGGTCTTGTCGCCGTCGCCGTTGGTGCCGCCGACGCGCATGGGCAGGCGGTTCCGCCACGCGCCGTCGAGGTCGTGCAGCGCAGCAGCCACTGCGCCCGCGGTGGGCACCAGACCGATCTCGCCGACGCCCTTCACGCCATAGGGCGACCGTGGTTGTGGACACTCGACGAGCACCACGTCGACCGGCGGCATGTCTTTGGGGCGGATGATGCCGAGTGACCGCAACGTCATGTTGGTCGGGCGCCCGTGCTCATCGGACGGGAAATCTTCGCTCAACGCGTAGCCGAGGCCCATGTGCACGCTGCCCTCGACCTGGCCCGTGCACAGCAGCGGGTTGATCGCCTTGCCGACGTCGTGCACCGCGAGCACACGTTCGACCTTGCCGGACGCGCGATCGACCACCACGAGCTGCGCGGCATAGCCGAAGGCCGAGTGGATGGTGGGGTTTTCCTTGCCCGACTCCATCTTGTCGGTCCAGTCGACGATCCATTCGCCTTCGTACTCGACGTCTGCGCGGAATCCGTCGGCCACGGCGTTGCGGCACGCGTCGCGCACGGAACCAGCGGTCATGAGCGTGCCGCGCGATCCGGTGGTCTGTCCGAACCCGAGCTGGCGCGTGGTGTCGACGAGCACGCGGACGCAGTCGGGGTCGTCGATGCCCAGTTCGGTGCAGGCGACCTGTAACGCGACCGTGTGCACGCCCTGGCCCATCTCGGTCCACCCGTGACGCACCTCGACCGTGCCGTCGGTGAGACGTTGCACCGTTGCCTTCGAGACCTCACGGAACCCGTTGCCGAGCCCGCTGTTCTTCAACCCGATCCCGAGGCCGACGGCCTTGCCGGCCGCGACCGCGGCGTCGTACGCGGGCTTCACGGTGTCGAGACATTCGCGTATGCCGCGACAACCGTCGTCCATGATCTGACCCGGCCCCCACACGTCGCCGGGTTCGATGATGTTGCGTGCCCGCATCTCCCAGCCCGAGATGCCGACCTTCTCGGCGAGGCGATCGATCACGCCTTCCATGGCGAATTGCGCCTGGTTCGCGCCGAAGCCGCGGAACGCGCCGCACACCGGGTTGTTCGTGCGAGCCGCGATCGCGCCGACGTCGATGTTCGGAACACGATACGGGCCGCTCGCGTGTCCGGCCGCGCGTTCGAGCACCTTCGAGCCGACCGACGCATACGGTCCGCTGTCGCCGATCATCCGCGCCCGGACTGCGGTGAGACGACCATCGGCGTCACAACCCGCTTCGTACTCCATGCGGATCGGGTGACGTTTGGTGTGCACGAGCAGCGACTCCTCGCGGGAGAACGTGCACTTCACCGGCTTCTGCAAGAGCCACGCGGCGAGCGCGGCGTGCGCCTGGTTGCTCATGTCCTCTTTGCCGCCGAAAGCCCCACCATTGGACACGAGCTCTACGGTGACACGGTCCTTTTCGACCGCGAGCACGTCGGCGATCTGGTCGCGGTCGTCCCACACGCCTTGCCCACCCGACCACACGTGCAACGTGCCGTCGGGTCGCGGTTCGGCGACCGTGGACTCGGGCTCGAGGAAGGCCTGCTCGATGCGTTGGGTCTGGAACGTGTCGCGTACGACGTGCGCCGACGCGGCCAGCGCCGCGTCGACATCGCCACGACGATAGGACGACCGTGACAGCACGTTGCTTTCGATGGTCCACACCGCAGGTTCCGGGTCATCGATCGCGGCCACTGGATCAGTGATCGGGCGTAGCACCTCGTATGTGACCTCGACCAGTTCGGCTGCGGCGCGCGCGGTCTGACGATCGGCCGCGACCACCACCGCGAGCACGTCGCCGAGGTACGCCGTGACGCCACCTTCGGGGATCATGACGGGCCAGTCTTTGTAGAGGATGCCGACGCGAAGTGTGCCCGGGATGTCGGCTGCAGTGAACACGGCTGCGACACCCGCCAGCGCGCGGGCGCCCGTGGTGTCGATCGTGAGAATGCGCGCCCGCGCGTGGTCGGTGAGCTTCACCGCCGCGTGCAACATGCCGGGGATGCGGATGTCGTCGACGTACCCTCGTGAACCGAGCGCGAGCTCGCGCGCTTCATACTTATGGCCGCTCTCGCCGATGCGCACCGGCAGCTCGCTCACGAGAACTTTGCCCTTGGCGAGCGCGTCGACTGCGTCGAGAATCTTGACGTAGCCGGTGCAACGACAAAGGTGTGCCCCGAGGAATCGTGCTGCATCTTCGCGCGCGAGACCGGCGCCCTTCTTGTCGACCAGCGCCTTCGCTCGCATGACGATGCCCGGGGTGCAAAAGCCACACTGGAGCGCGCCCGTCGCGGCGAACGTTGCTGCATACCGATCGGCCTCGGCCGGCTCGAGCCCCTCGACCGTGGTGATCGATCGGCCCGCGGCGCGGGCGAGCGAGAGTTGACACGACACTTGCGCCTTGCCGTCGATGAGCACTGTGCAGCAGCCGCATTGACCCGACGGCGAACAGCCGTCCTTCGGCGAGGTCACGTCGAGCTCCTCGCGAAGCGCGGCGAGTAGGTGGGGATGATCGGCCCGCACGCTGACCGTTTGGCCGTTGACCGTGAGCGAGACCCGTTCCATCGCGTCATCATCGACAGCGTTTTACAGAATGTCAAGGCATGGTGACGCCCGAAACAGGTTGTTCACACGCTGTTCTTTACAGAATGTCAAGCCCGTCGCCGGCGGACCGCTACGATGCGCGTCATGCTCACCGCACGGGTCGAGTTCACGGTCGAGCCGTTCGAGGCGGGTTCCCTCGGACCGCACGTGCAGGCCGCCGTCGACGCGGCGCGCGCCGCCGGCGGTGCCGTCGAGATCGGTCCTTTCGCATCGTCGGTCGCGGTGCCGATCTCGATCGCGGCCTCGGTGGTGCACGACCTGGTCGAGGCCGCGCTCGCGAACGGGGCTTCCCGGGTCGCGATACAGGTCGAA
>JANMVY010000600.1:0-2790 GCA_031393535.1 Actinomycetes bacterium
GGTGGGGAGATTGTCGATCACAGCCTTGAATGCAGCGTTCTCCTCGCCCTCGCTGATGAGCACACCCACCACGGCGAGCATGCCCGAGGCGTCGGCCGGGTCCAACGATCGGTGCACGAGATGCACTTCGAGTGGATAGGCCTTCCCGCCCACCGTGTGCTCGCTGGGGCCGTGGAAGTGGAACTGGGCGAGGCCGTACGTGATGCCCTTGGTGGTCATGGTGTCGCCCGGCGTCACGTCGACTTCGATCGTGTGTCCGTTGTTCACAACCGAGGCCGCGGTCGGCGCATAGTTGAAGGTCAGGTCGGGCAGGTTCGCGGCCTTTGCGTTGGTGATGTCGATCGGGGACTGCTTGCTGCCCTCGAGGCAAGCCTCGTACGCCTTGTCGAGCTGGCTCCAGTTGGCGGGCCCGGTCGCGCCCTCGTAGCTCCAGTGCAACGGTGTCGTTCCGGTCGCGCCACGGGCGCCGGTGGCGGCCTTGGCCGCAGTCGCGGTCTTCGTGACCGTCGTGGTCGTCTTCTTGGCGGCCGTGACCGAACCGGTGTGGCTCTTCGCGGGCTTCTCGGCTGGGGCCTCGTCGGCGGTGGCTTCGCCCGACGCGCCGTCGCCAACGCCGATCTGCTCCTGGAGCGTGGTGATCTTGTCGTTCGCGATCTTGTTCTCGGCGAGGGCTTGTTTGCTCGCCGACGCGGCGCCGTTCGTCTTCACGAACATCATCAGCGCGAACGCGATTGCGCCCCCTTTGATATAGGTGTCCTTGTTCATGGTGGAGTATTCGGGTCCGCGAGGCCCGAAGGTGAGTCCGCGCGGTCCTCGCACAGGTCGATCGGGAGTGCCGAATGACTCTTTGCGGTATGTCAGCCGCCGCTCATCATGAGCTCGGCGCCGGCCGGCGGTGTCGGATCGTCGGCGAGCTCGAGCCAGCGATCGGGGAGCGTCACGCGCTGCGGGCCATCGGTGCGGCCCCGCGGGAGCGCTTCGGCACCCGGCGATTGCCGCATCGTGCGATCGAGGCCGAGCACCATGTCGTCGAGCTCGTTTCGTGATGCCACGAGGCGCATGCGCCGGCGGACGATGTCACCCACCGGGTAGCCCTGCAGGTACCAGCCCAGGTGTCGGCGCAGCGTGCGCATCGCGTTCAGCTCCCCGACGGCCGTCTCGAGTAGATCGGCGTGGCGGCTGATCACCGGCACAACGTCGACGAACGTTCGGATAGGCGCAGCAGGTCGGCCGCAAAAGGCATCGACGAGCTCGGCGAAGATCCAGGGTCGCCCGAGGCAACCGCGGCCCACGACGACACCGTCGCATCCGGTTGCGGCGACCATCGCGAGCGCGTCGCCGGCGTGCCAGATGTCGCCGTTTCCGAGCACCGGAATCGACGTGACCGCGCTCTTGAGCTCGCCGATCGCATCCCAGCGGGCTGTTCCTGAGTACCGCTGCTCCGCGGTGCGCGCATGCAAGGCGACTGCGGCCGCGCCTTCTGCCTCGGCGATCAGCCCCGCATCGATGAACGTGACGAGTTCGTCGTCGATGCCGAGACGAAACTTCACCGTGACCGGAACACCGACGGTGCTCGCGGCGCGCACCGCGGCGGCGACGATGTCGGCGAACAGGCGGCGGCGAACCGGGAGCGCGGCCCCGCCACCCTTGCGCGTGACCTTGGGTACGGGGCAGCCGAAGTTCAGGTCGATGTGGTCGATGCCGTGGCCGTGCACGAGGCGTAGGACGGCTTCGTGCATGGTGCCGGGCGCGGTGCCGTAGAGCTGCACGCTCCGCGGCGCGGATTCAGACGTCGGCGGTAGCAGTGTGAAGGTCCTTCGGCTGTCTTCCACCAGCGCCCGTGCTGTGATCATCTCGCTGACATACAGCAGACCGGGGGCGAACGAACGGCACAGCGTGCGGAATGCGTGATCGGTCACCCCGGCCATGGGGGCGAGCACAACGGGCGCGTCGAGCACGATCGGGCCGATGCGCAGGTTCGCAACCGGCCGCCGATCGACGGCTCGTTCGGTCATGCCCACAGCTCGTCGACGCGGATACAAAGTTCGCCGAGGAGCGTTCGCAGCATGGGCAATGACAATCCGATCACTGTGCCGTGGTCGCCGTCGATGCCTTCGATGAACGGCGCCGATCGGCCGTCGAGCGTGAACGCGCCGGCCACCTCCAGCGCCTCGCCGGTTGCGAGATACGCCTCGAGCTCATCGTCGTCGAACGCCGCGAAACGCACCGTGGTCGCGGCCGCGCCTCGTGCGCGCCGACCTGATCGGGTGTCGATCACGCAGTGCCCGGTGCGTAGCACTGCATGGCGACCGCGGAGCATGGTGAGTCGGGTTCGAGCCTCGGCGGTCGAGGCCGGCTTGCCGTGTGCACGGCCATCGACATCGAGCAGCGAATCGCACCCGACGACGATCGCCCCGTGCACATCGGCACGAGAGGCCACGACCGCCGCTTTGGCCTCGGCCAGAGCCACCACCAGCTCGCCCAACGATGGCGCGTCGATCGACTGCTCGTCGACACCCGAGACGACCACCTCGGGTGCGAATCCTGCGGTGGTCAACAGGCGGAGCCGCGCCGGCGAGGCGGAAGCGAGAACGAGTCGTCGTGCAGCAGCCACGCAGGGAACCTATCGACCGCGTCACGCAACGGCGACGACTTGGAATCGACCGGTGGGAATAACCGCCACCGCTACCCTGACGAGCACAGATGATCAGTCCCGCTCCATCGCCCCCGGGGTCGCCGCTTCTCGGCCGAATCGCACGTGCGTTGCGCGAGCAGGCCGAGCTCGCCTTG
>JANMVY010000607.1:0-5036 GCA_031393535.1 Actinomycetes bacterium
GATGCACGACGACGTGTCGATGCCCTCATCCAACCTCAAAGAATCCCTCGCGAAGCTCCTCGAGAAGGAGGGCTACATCGCGGGGTTCACCATCAGTGAGTCCGACGGCCGCCCCGGCAAGACGCTCAGAATCGACATGAAGTACTCCCCTGATCGCCAACGGGTGATCAGCGGGGTCCGGCGGGTGTCATCGCCGGGCCTTCGTGTCTATACCAAGGCCGAGCGAATCCCCCGCGTGTTGGGTGGACTCGGCGTGGCCATCGTGTCTACGAGCAGAGGTCTCATGACCGACCGTGAGGCGCGCAAGCGTCGCATGGGCGGCGAAGTCCTCTGCTATGTCTGGTGAGGAGTAGCTGATGTCGCGTGTTGGCAAAGCACCCATCGCCGTTCCGAGCGGCGTCGAGGTCACGATCTTGGGTCGCACGGTGGCCGTAAAGGGCCCCAAGGGCTCGTTGTCGCGGGATATCCCAGGCGAGATCGTCGTTCGTCAAGACGGTGACACACTCCTCGTGGAGCGTCCCGACGACGAGCGCCAGAACCGGGCGTTCCACGGTCTCACCCGTGCGCTCGTCAACAACATGGTCGTTGGCGTCACCGAGGGGTACCGCAAGCAACTCGACATCATTGGTGTCGGGTACCGCGCTGCGGCCAAGACCCCGACCACCCTCGAGCTCGCCCTCGGCTTCAGCCACCCGGTGGTGGTGAACGCGCCCGAGGGCATCACCTTCGAGGTGCCGTCCCCGACGCGCATCGAGATCGTGGGTATCGACAAGCAGGTCGTCGGTCAGGTGGCCGCGAACATCCGCTCCATCCGCAAGCCCGAGCCCTACAAGGGCAAGGGCGTGCGGTACGCGGGCGAGCATGTGGCCCGCAAGGCTGGGAAGGCTGCGAAATGAGCGACCAGGCGAAGGCCCGACGCGAAGGCCGCTTGCGGCGGCATCGCCGGGTACGCAAGAAGGTTGTCGGCACGGCGGCGCGTCCGCGCCTGGCTGTTTTCCGATCGAACAAGCACATCAGCGTGCAGGTGATCGACGACCTCGCGGGCCACACCCTTGCGGCGGCGTCGTCAACCGAAGCGACCCTGCGAGGCACCGCAGGCAACGCCGAAAGCGCCACCAAGGTGGGTGCGCTCGTCGCCGAGCGGGCAAAGGCGGCAGGAGTCACCACGGTCGTGTTCGACCGGGGCGGTTACCTCTATCACGGTCGTGTCGCGGCGCTGGCTGATGCCGCACGCGCCGCCGGCCTCGAATTCTGAAGCGGAGACGGGAGAACAGATGATCTCATCATCGAACGATGCGCCGCTTCGCGAGTCGCGGGTCATCAACATCAATCGCGTGGCCAAGGTCGTGAAGGGCGGTCGCCGGTTCTCATTCACCGCGCTCGTCGTCATCGGCGATGGCGCGGGTCGGGTGGGCTTGGGCTACGGCAAGGCGAAGGAAGTACCCCTCGCCATCCAGAAAGGCACCGAGGAAGCGCGGAAGAACTTGTTCCGCGTCGCGCTCGCCGGTAGCACGATCACCCATCCGGTGATCGGCGAGACGGGTGCGGGCCGCGTGTTGCTCAAGCCGGCAGCGCCCGGAACCGGCGTCATTGCGGGCGGTGCCGCGCGGGCCATTCTCGAAGAGGCCGGCATCCACGATGTGCTGTGCAAGTCGCTTGGCTCGTCGAACCACATCAACGTCGCACGCGCCACCATTGCGGGGCTGCGGGCGTTGAAGCGCCCCGACGATGTCGCTCGCCTGCGGGGACTGTCGGCGGAGGAATTCGTTCCGGCCGGCATGCTGCAGGCGTTCATCGAGAGCGAACGCGGCGCGTACGTACCGACCGAGGTCGCGTGATGGCTGAACTCCAGGTCACCCAGGTGCGGTCCTCCATCGGTTCGAAACCGAAGCAGCGCGGCACGCTCCGCGCGCTCGGTCTCGGTCGCATCGGCAAGACCAACCGCCTTCCCGATCGTCCCGAGATTCGCGGCATGATCTCCCGTGTGCCCCATCTCATCAAGGTCGAGGAGCTCGATCGATGAAACTGCACGATCTCCAGCCTCCCGCTGGTTCGAAGAAGGCGCCGAAACGCGTCGGCCGTGGCATCGGCGGCAAGGGTGGCAAGACCGCCGGCCGCGGCACCAAGGGCCAGCGGGCCCGCAACACGGTCCGCCCCAACTTCGAGGGCGGCCAGATGCCGCTGACCCAGCGGGTGCCGAAGCTAAAGGGCTTCAACAACCCGTTCCGAGTGGAATATGACCCGATCAATCTCGACACCATCGCGGCGTCGGATCTCGTCGATGTCACGCCCGAAACGCTTTATGCAAAAAGTCTCGTTTCGAAGGGCTCACTCGTCAAAGTGCTCGGTCGGGGCGAGATTGCGACTGCGGTGCACGTCAAGGCGCACAAGTTCTCGAGGAGCGCCGAGGCAGCGATCATCGGCGCGGGTGGCACCATCGAGGTGTTGCCTCCGCCGTTCGGCAACGGCCGCCCGCCCGTCAAGGGCAACGCACACGCGAATCGCTGACCGCCGCAACCGAACCCTGATCGCCCCCGGCTAGCGTCGGGCGGCGACGTGCCGCCGTCGGCTCGAGGAGACCGCAGTGCTCGAAAGCTTCCTGAATGTGTTCCGCGTCGCCGATCTGCGGAAGAAGATCGCGTTCACGCTCACCATCGTGGCCTTGTACCGGCTGGGTTCGTACATACCGTCGCCGGGCATCGACGTCTCGCAGCTGGCGCGGTTCAAGGACCAGGCGAACCAGGGCGGCGTGCTCGGTGTGCTGCAGCTGTTCTCCGGCGGAGCGCTCACCCAGATGGCGATCTTCGCGCTCGGCATCATGCCGTACATCACGTCGTCGATCATCATGCAGATCCTCGGCATCGTCGTACCGAAAATTGAGCAATGGCAGGAACAGGGTGCGGTCGGTCAAAGAAAGATCACACAGTGGACCCGCTACTTGACCATCGTGATCGCAATCGTGCAGGGCACGAGCTTCGCTTTCTTGTTGCACAACAAGAATTCGATCACGCAGGGCTCCACCGCCGACCTGTTGCCGGTGTTCAACCCCGGCCGGGTGGCCATCGTGGTGCTGGCGCTCGCCGGTGGCACGGCGCTGCTCATGTGGATGGGCGAGCTCGTCACTCAGCGGGGCGTGGGCAACGGTATGTCGCTGTTGATCTTCGCGTCGATCGTGAGCAGCTTCCCGGCGCAGGGATCGACCATCCAAGCCGAGAAGGGCTGGTGGGCCCTCGGCGCGGTCGTCCTGATCATGATCGCCGTGATGTACTGCATCGTCTTTGTGGAACAGGGCCAGCGGCGCATCCCCGTGCAATTCGCGAAGCGCGTGGTGGGTCGGCGTCAGTACGGCGGGCAGAGCACGTACATCCCGCTCAAGGTGAACCAGTCCGGCGTGATCCCGTTGATCTTCGCGAGCTCGGTGCTGTACCTGCCGAACCTGCTCGCGGTAGCCCTACCTTGGGACGGTTTACGGTCGTGGGTCAATGGCAACCTGACCCAGCCCGATCAGCTCATCTACCTCGTGTTCTATGGGTTCTTGATCATCGGCTTCGCCTACTTCTACACGGCCATCAGCTTCGACCCCGTCAAGCAAGCCGACACGATCCGCAAGCAGGGTGGCTACATCCCGGGCATCCGTCCCGGCCCCCAAACCGAGCGATACCTCAGCCGCATCCTCAATCGCATCACGCTGCCCGGTGCGCTGTTCATCGCCGCCGTGGCGATCGTCCCGTCGCTGCTCGTGAGCAAGGGCTTGCACGTCACGGCGACGAACTCGGGGCGTGGTGGCGGGAGCTTCCGTTTCGTGGGTACCTCGTTGCTCATCGCGGTGGGCGTGGCGCTCGAGACGATGAAGCAGATCGACAGCCAGCTCACGATGCGCAACTACGAGGGCTTCTTGAAGTGACGCGCCCGCTCCGCCTCGTCATCCTTGGTCGTCAGGGTTCCGGCAAGGGCACGCAGTGCACACGTCTGGTCGCGCACTACGGCACTGTCCATGTCTCCACCGGCGACATGTTGCGGACGGCAATCGCGGGGGGCACTCCGCTCGGGTTGCTGGCCGATTCGGTGATGAAGGCCGGCAACCTCGTCTCCGACGAGCTCATCAACGGCATCGTCGAGGAGCGCTTCGACCAGGACGACATCCGTTCGCATGGTGTGTTGCTCGACGGTTTTCCGCGTACCCCGGCGCAGGCCGATGCGCTCGAGCAGCTCGTGGGCCCGCGAGGGCTCGACATAGCGATCAACCTCGAGGTGCCGGTGGCGATGGTGAAGCAGCGCATGCTGCTCCGAGGACGCGTCGACGACACCCCAGAGGCGATCGAACGTCGCCTCGCGCTCTACGTCCAAGAGACAGCCCCGCTGATCGAATGGTTCACGACTCGTGGCCTGCTCGTCGAGGTCGATGGCCTCGGCACCGAGGAGGACGTCTTCGGCCGCCTCGTGTCGGCCATCGACGCGCGGCGCTAGGACGCGGGTTGGACGTCGAGCCGCCAGGCGCTAGTGTGGTCGGTCGGCCCTGGGCCCGCTGCCGCATGCGCGACGGCCGCCATTCAGGTTCGAGTTCATGGTGCTCCGCTTCGCATCGTCGTTGACATGCCCGCGTCGTGCCCCCGTATTCGTTTGTACCAGGAGGTCGGTTCTGCCGAAGCCGAAAGAAGACGCGATCGTCCTTGAAGGGACGGTCGTCGAGCCGCTGCCGAACGCCATGTTCCGCGTCGAGCTCGAAAATGGCCACAAGGTGCTGGCCCACATCTCCGGGAAGATGCGTATGCACTACATCCGCATCCTGCCGGGCGATCGCGTCCAAGTTGAGCTGACGCCGTACGACCTGCAACGCGGTCGCATCACGTACCGCTACAAGTAACCGAACCCCCACGACAAGGCCCAACGATGAAGGTCCGTCCAAGCGTCAAGAAAATCTGCGAAAAGTGCCGCGTGATCCGCCGGCACGGCAGCGTCCGTGTCATCTGTGACAACCCGCGTCACAAGCAGCGGCAAGGGTAAAGAGGAACCATGGCCCGTATTTCCGGCGTCGA
>JANMVY010000659.1:0-1856 GCA_031393535.1 Actinomycetes bacterium
GCCGTAGAACCGTTGCTGGTGCTCGCTGATGGCGAGCCGCAGGTCGGCGACACCGAGCGGCGGCGGGTACTGATTGTGTCCGGCGCGCATGGCGGCGATGGCCGCCTCGATCACCTCGGGCGGGCCGTCGGTGTCAGGGAAACCCTGGCCCAGATTGATCGCGCCGGTCTGCGCGGCGAGCGCGGACATCTCACCGAAGATCGTGGCCCCGAAACCGGCGAGGCGCGGGTGCAGACGTTCGCGCATCGCCCGTGGCAGCGGCCGCTCAGGCCGGCCGGAGCTCGTTGAGCGCCGAGGTGTTCTCGAGCAACACCTTGCGCATGCTCACGGCGTCGAGCTCCTTGATCTCGTTCACGTAGTCGAGCGGGTGGGGCATGCCCTCGATGTGGGGCCAGTCGGAGCCGAAGATGACGCGGTCGGCGCCCATGTAATCGACGATCTCGTACGGATCGTCCTCCCAGAAGGGGTTGATCCACACGTGCTGTTTGAAGGTCTCGACCGGGTCGCCGTCGGAGTAGAACATCGGCATCTTCTTCACCGATGACCGCAGCTTCTTGAACAGGTCGCCGAGGTACTCCGAACCGTTCTCGACCGAGCACATGCGAATGTTCGGGAAGCGGATGAACAGCTTCTCGAAGACCGCTGTGATCAAGAAGTCGTAGGCCGCGCGCTCGATCGAGAACGCACGCACCGACGGACCGAAACCAGCGCCGAACGACGCACCGAACGTATCGTCGGCATAACCCTGCGACGAGTAGCCGCTGTCGCCGGCGTGCACGACGACCGAGATGCCCGCCTCGTTCACGCGAGCCCAGAACGGATCGAAGTAGGTGTTGAACGGGGACATCTGGCCATGCACGGTGGTGGGCGCCGCCGGACGCATGCACACGACGCGCGCGTCGCGACCGAGCGCCCATTCGAGCTCGGCACACGCGTGATCGACATCGGCCATCGCGATGTATGGCGCAGCGAAAATGCGGTTCTGGTAGTTGCAGCCCCAGTCCTCGTCGAGCCAACGGTTGAATGCGGTGAACGCCGCACCGACCGCCGCGGGATCGTTCTTGAGCAGCTCCTCGTAGAGGATGCCGAGCGTGGGGAACAGCCAGATCTTGTCGACCCCCTGTTGATCCATGACCTTCACACGGGCGTCGGAGTGGCGGTAGTGCGCCGGGATGGGCTCGCGGTCGACGAGGAACTCCATCGGGCTGCGGCCGTTGGGGTTGCCGCGGAAGTACTCGTGCATCGCCCCGGCCTTCGCGATGGGGTCGAAGGTGGGGTTCACTACCGCCTTGCTGAGCTTGCCGCCGACGATCTGGTACTTGCGCCCACCGATGTCGCACCATTGCACGGCGCGGTCAGCCCACTTCGGATCGAGGTGGCGCGTGAAGGCGTCGACAGCCTCGTAATAGTGGTTGTCGGCATCGAAAGCCAGGTAGTCGATCTCGGTCATGGTGCGCAGCGTACCGGGCCCACGCGTGCCGTCACCAGGCGCCGCGACCGCCTCGACTCACCAGGCGAGCGGCAACGTCGCCCGACCCCACAGGTTGAACGCCTCGATGCGCGTGTGGAGGCCGTCGAGGTGCAGGCCGGGGAAGCGGTCGACCAGCAGTCGCAAGGCGATGCGACCCTCGAGGCGAGCGAGCGCGGCACCCGGGCAGAAGTGGTGACCGAATCCGAAGCTGAGGTGTTTGCGCGCGTCCTCGAGCGGACGATCGAGGCGGAACTCGTTCGGGGTGCCCCAGTGGTCGGCGTCGCGGTTCGCGGACGCGTAGCACACCATCATCTTGGCCTTCGCGGGCACTGCGACCCCATGGAGCTCGACGTCACGGGTCGCGGTACGGAACAGGCCGAGCACC
>JANMVY010000681.1:0-2023 GCA_031393535.1 Actinomycetes bacterium
CCTCGAGGTCTACGAAATCGTGTGTCGCTGCCTCGTCGACGCCGATGCGTTGCGACGCATCACCTACGAAGCGCTCGAGGACGGTGCGCGCGCCGGCGTGCGCTATCGCGAGATGTTCTTCTCTCCCGGCTTCCTCATCCGCCTCGGTGTGCCCGTGCACACCATCTGGCAGGGCATCAGGGCCGGCATCGCGGACGCACACACCGACCTCGACATCCGATGCCGCATGATCCTCGACTTCGACAAACCGTCCGGGCCCGCGCACGCCCTCGAGATGGCCGAGTTCGCGAGCGCCGAAACCGACCGCGATCTGCTCATCGGTTTGGGAGCCGATTCAGTCGAGCGCGACATCGATCACCGCGCGTTCCTCCCCGCCTTCGACCACGCCCGCCGCCACGGTCTGCATTGCACGATGCACGCGGGTGAGGACGGCCCGGTCGACAACATCCGCGTCGCGGTTCGCGAGTTGGGCTGCGAACGCATCGAGCACGGTTTCCGGCTACTCGACGACGAGGCGCTCACGCACGAAGTCATCGACCGACAGATCCCGCTCACGGTGTGCCCGACCTCCAACGTGGTCATCGCTCGCGTCGTACCCGACGTCGCATCGCACCCGTTTGCCCGCATGCGCGACTTGGGGGTGAACGTCACACTGAACTCCGACGATCCCGGCATGATGCAGTTCGACCTCGCAGCGGAATACGTGGCTGTGCAGTCCGCCTACGGCTACGACCTCACCGACATGGAGGCCATCAGTCTTGCGGGCATCGATGCGAGTTGGGCGCCCGCCGACGAGAAGATGGCCCGACGCGAACGCTTCGTGCGCGAGTTCGATGCGCTACGGGTCGAGTTCGGTCTACCTGTGCGCGCCGCTGGTTGAAACCGGCTGCGGCCCCCGAGTCGCGGCTCAGATCTCGACGCGCACGCGGGAGCCTTGGGTCTGCGCCGTGCCATCCACCGCGGTAAGCGAACGACCGCCACGAATCTTGTCGGTGACGTGCGCGCCGAGGCTGATGGCGGGGTATTTCGCCGGGTTGTCCGCGGAGCAACACGTCGCCAGACACTCGATCACCGCGTCGTGGTTACCGTCTTGGAAGAACGCGAACGACCGTCGCACGGTTGCACCCGGTACGGCGCCGGGTACCACACGATGAATCGTGGAGGTCCACACGTCGTTGGTCCATACGGCGAGCGCATCACCGATGTTGATGACAAAGCCCTCAGCCAGCGGCACCACGTCGCACCAAGTCCCGTCGCGGCCCACCACTTGCAGCCCGGGCAAGGGATCGGCCATGAGCACCGTGAGGATGCCGTAGTCGGTGTGCGCCCCGAGGCCCATCTGGCCCTCGTCGAGGTCGATCTCGTCCGCGCCGCGCCGGTACCAGTTCATGCGCATCGTCTCGACCGCTCGATCGACGCGCGAGTCGAAGAAGCCGGCATCGAGCCCGAGCGCGCACGCGGCGACCTCAGCCAGCGTGTGCGACAAGTTCCGCACTGCGCGGAAGTACGCCCACACCACCGGTTCGAAACCCGCTGGCCGCGCCGGCCAGAGGTTGGCGGCGAACGAACGTCCTCGCTCCGCTTCGTAGTACGCATCGCCGGGTGCCATCAACGGGTTGTCCGCGTGATCGTTCCCGACGATGAACGCTTCGGCCAGATCGGCCGGCCGCGTCGCGCCGAGGGTGTACGCAAGGCTCTCAGAACGGCGGGCGGAGTACCCGCGATTGACGTCGCGCGACGGCGGCTCGACGCGACGCTTTTCGTCCTCTGCCAGGGCGAAAAACGCGTCAGACGCATCGCGTATACCGGACCGGAGCGATTCGTCGACGCGGTGACCCACGATCTGCAAAAACCCGGTGTCGCGACACGCGGCGTCGAAGGCCGAGGCGATGCGCCCCCGGGCGACAGCATCGCCGGACCACCAACCTTCGAGGTCGAGAACAGCCAACACGTCGCCCATGAGCGAACGCTAGACCCTCGACGCCGCGGGCGGTCAGACCAGGTTCTCGACGAACGCCTCGAG
>JANMVY010000824.1:0-4114 GCA_031393535.1 Actinomycetes bacterium
CAAGGCCGCGCCGACCAAAGCCGCCAAGGCTGCGCCGACCAAAGCCGCCAAGGCTGCGCCGACCAAAGCCGCCAAGGCCGCGCCGACCAAAGCCACCAAAGCCGCGCCGACCAAAGCCGCCAAGGCCGCGCCGACCAAAGCCGCATCTGTGAAGGCTGCGCCCGTGAAACACGTCGCACCCCCACGCGTCGTGCCGGCCCCGACGACGGCAGCGCCGGCGACCCGGGCCGTCCCAAAGGATTCATCTGTGACCAAGAACGCTCCCGCGAAGGCCGCCCCCAAGTCCGTGCCGAAACCCGAGCCGACGAAGCCGGCATTCGACAGAAAGTTCTTGGAGGAGCAACGAGCGTTGCTCCACGAGGAACGCGCCAAGTACCTTCGATCGGCGCAGATCTTGAAGGCCGATGCCGATGCACTCGTGGCGGAGCGTGAACCAGGTGACGTGCAGTTCGACGAAGAGTCGGGTGAGGGCGACACACTTGCGGTCGAGCGAGATTTCGATCTCGCCCGATCAGCGCAAGCTCGCCAGCAGGTCGAGGAAATCGACGAAGCACTCGCCCGCGTCGACGCCGGAACCTATGGCATCTGCAAGTCGTCCGGCCTGCCGATTCCGAAGGAACGCCTCCGCGCGATCCCGTGGGCCACGGAGCGGGTCGAGTACAAAGTCGGCGGCCTCGGCCGTCGCTGACGTGTCGGTCCCCCCGCGCCGCGCTCGTTCGCGATCGCTGGCACCGCTCGTCGCGTTGGCCGTCGTGACACTCGATCAGCTCACGAAGTGGTGGGCGTCGGCGACGCTCGACGACGGCCACGTCATCGACATCGTCTGGACACTTCGTCTGAACCTCGTGCGTAATTCGGGCGCCGCGTTCTCGACCGGGCGCGGACTCGGTCCGGTGTTCGGCGTCATCGCGGTGGTGCTGGTTCTCGTGCTCGTGCGCATGGGCCGCGTGATGCAATCGTCGGCCATGACGATCGCGCTAGGCCTCGTTCTCGGTGGCGCGCTCGGGAACTTCGGCGATCGCCTGGTCCGTAGTGGCAGCGGCGGGTTCCTCGGTGGCTATGTGGTCGATTTCATCGACGTGCAATGGTGGCCGGTGTGGAACGTCGCCGACATGGCCATCGTATGCGGGGCGATCGGCCTCGCCTGGTTTTCGACCCGTAGCGGGCCCGAAACATGATCGAGACGATTCCCGCGGCGCTCGACGGCGAGCGCGTCGATCGTGTCGTGGCATTGGTGACCGGTTGCAGTCGCACCCAGGCGGTCGCGCTCATCGAGGCCGGCGCGGTTCGAGTCGATGGCGAAGTAGTGACGCAACGCGCCCGTCGCCTGCACCTGGGCGAGGCGATCGAAGTGCCTGACATCGATCTCGCTCCGCCCCGCCCAGAGCCCGACGCGACGGTTCCCTATCGTGTCGTGTACGAGGACGAGTACGTCATCGTCATCGACAAACCCGCCGGCGTCGTGGTGCATCCGGGCGCGGGAAATCCGGATGGCACGCTGGTCAACGGTCTATTGGCTCGCTTCCCCGAGCTGGCGTCGGTGGGTGACCCGCTTCGGCCGGGCATCGTGCACCGGCTCGACAAGGGCACATCGGGGCTCCTGGTGGTCGCGCGCACTTCGGCGGCCTACGACGACCTGGTCGATCAGCTTTCGGGCCATCGAGCGCACCGGGGCTACCGAGCACTCGCGTGGGGCGAGTTCGACAGTCCCCATGGCGTGATCGACGCGCCGATCGGGCGCAGTGATCGCGACCCCACGAAGATGGTGGTGAGCCAGAACGGCCGGCAGGCACGTACGCATTACGAGGTCGACCGCACCTTCCACGAGCCGGTGGTCGTGTCACTGCTCACCTGCGTGCTCGAGACCGGACGCACGCATCAAATCCGGGTGCACCTCGCAGCCATCGGTCATCCCGTGGTCGGTGACGATCGCTACCGCGGTACTCGTCCGGGGCTTCATGTGGGTCGACCGTGGTTGCACGCCTCGACGTTGCGATTCTCGCAACCTGAGACCGGCGATGAGCTCTCGTTCTCCTCGCCGCTGCCCGACGACCTCGTCGCGGTACTCGAAGGCCTGCGTTGAGGTGTGGTTCGCGCACACGCGGTTCGTACGCGGCTAGATCGGCTAGATCTCGTTGCCCGGCCAGTCACGGTCGCCCTGGGCCATTGTCGCGATGTCGGCGAGGGTGAACGAGTCGAGGTAGCGGCGCATGTGCGCCCCGGCGCTGGCCCAGATCGTGAGCAAGACGCACTGGCCTTCGTGATCGCAGCTGCCATTGGTGTGGGGCTCGGCGAAATCACCCGCGACAATCGGGCCATCGACTGCGCTGATTATCTGGCTGAGCAATATCTGCGCTGGATCGCGGGCGAGAACATAGCCTCCGCCGACGCCTCGTTTGGAACGCACCACGCCCGCTCCCTTGAGCGCGAGCAGGATCTGTTCGAGGTATGGCTGCGGCAGACCGGTGCGGTCGGCGATCTCGCGTACCGACGTGGGTGTGCCGCCATCGCCGTGCAACGCAAGTGACAGCAGGGCTCGGCTCGCATAGTCGCCCCTCGTCGAGACCTTCACAGGCGAGCATCCTAGGTGAGTACCTCGAAAGGCGTATCCACTGGGCAGACGAAGGTCGTTCCTGCGAGGCTTGGTGAAGGGACACGAAACGTGATGGACTCACGCGGCAGAGACGACGAGCGCGAGCACCGAGGGGTGGGCACCAGGTGGCCCGTGTGGTGATGGGGCCAGGTGACCCCCGTCCGGGAGGACAACGCATGAGCGAAGAGCCGGTCCTGCCGGATTACGCCGGGGCCTGTGTATGCAACCTCGTGCCTGCCCTGCTGGAGCCCTCGCCCCAAGAAGTGGCCTGGCTCCCGCCGTACGTGCACGAGGCGAACCAAGTTGTGCTGCTCGTGATCGACGGTCTCGGGTGGGATCAGCTCCAGGCCCGCGCCGCGGTTGCGCCCACCTTGACCGGGCTGGCCGGCCGAGCCATCACCACCGTGGCCCCGTCGACGACCGCCACCGCGCTGACCTCCATCGCCACGGGTCTCACGCCGGGGGAGCACGGCGTGGTCGGGTACCGCATCAACGTCGCTGGTGAGATCCTCAACGTGCTGCGGTGGAGCACCCCGAAGGGTGACGCGCGGGCCACGATTCCTCCGGGCACGTTCCAAAAAGCCGCTTCCTTCGCGTCGCAGCACCCGCCCATCGTCACCCGCGCCGAGTTCCACAACGGCGGGTTCAGCGGCGCACACCTCGAAGGAACGCGCTTTCACGGGTATCGCTGCCTGTCGACGTTTCTCGTCGAGCTGCGGCGCTTGCTACGCGCCAATGAGCCGTTCATCTACGCCTACTACGACGGTCCCGACAAGGTCTCGCACGAGTACGGGCTGGCTGAGCATTTCGACGCGGAGGTCGGCGCAACAGATCGCCTCGTCGCCGACATCATGGCCGAGCTCCCACCGGGCGCGGTGCTCGTGATCACGTCCGACCACGGGCAGGTGCACACCGGTGACGCATTGTTCGAGTTGCCGAGCGATGTGCTCGAACACGTCGCGATCCAGTCGGGCGAGGCACGCCTGCGGTGGCTGCACGCGCGGAGCGGTCGGGCCAATGCGCTGCTCGAGGCAGTCACTCACCATTTCGGGGACCTCGCGTGGATCCGCACCCGCGCCCAGGTCGTCGACGAATCGTGGTTCGGCCCGCACATCACCGTCGAAGGCGCGAATCGCCTTGGCGACATCGCGCTCGCGGCCACCGGTGTCCATGCGTTCGTCGATCCCTCCGACACCGGTCCTTACAAGCTCATCGGCCGCCACGGGTCGCTCACCCGCGCCGAGATGCTCGTTCCCCTGCTCACCCACAGCCGTTTCTGATCGCACTGAGGAATCCATGCCCGACAGCCCCCCCACCCCGATCGAACGCGGCGAGATCGTCGTCCCTGCTGGCGTCACGGGCGACGCTACCGAACCGCGTGCCGAGGAGTACATCGAGCAACCTGCCAAGGTCATGCGTGTCGGCACGATGATGAAGTCGTTGCTCGACGAGGTGCGCACGGCCACCCTCGACGAAGCGAGCCGCGACCGGTTGCGCGACATCTACGAGACCTCGGTGAAC